>CAYQTF010000242.1:0-2500 GCA_964420345.1 uncultured Flavobacteriaceae bacterium | reverse complement strand
TTTTAGGGTTTAATTCCCCGACGCTTGCGTCGAAATAAAAAAGGAATTCCTATTTTATACCTCGTATTCTTGGACTGAGGTAGTTCATTCTGTGAAAATTTAACCATTTAATGGTTAGTGTAATCCGTGAAATCTGTGTCTCAATATTTTGATGGGTGAATAGTTATAATTAATAAAATAACTAACAGTTTATCTCTAACAAAAATTGTTAATAAAACACAAAAAACAAACCAACAAACTCAACTCAAAATTACTTTATTTCTTTAATTTTGTTTCAGATAATTAACAATGGAACATTTTATAGTATCAGCCAGAAAGTATAGACCGCAAGAATTTTCGGAAGTTGTTGGGCAACAAGCCATAACCAATACTTTAGAAAACGCTATAAAAACAAATCATTTAGCGCAAGCATTGTTATTTACAGGTCCAAGAGGCGTTGGTAAAACAACTTGTGCAAGAATATTAGCAAAACGAATTAACGAAGAAAGTCTAGGTAAAATATCCGAAAATGAAGACTTTGCATTTAATATATTCGAGTTAGATGCTGCATCAAACAATTCCGTAGATGACATTCGCCAACTAACCGAACAAGTTAGAATTCCACCGCAAGTTGGTAAATATAAAGTTTATATTATCGATGAGGTTCATATGTTGTCAGCGTCTGCATTTAATGCGTTTCTAAAGACTTTAGAAGAACCGCCAGCACATGCTATTTTCATTTTAGCAACCACCGAAAAACATAAAATCATACCAACAATTTTGTCTCGTTGTCAGATTTTTGATTTCAAACGTATTGGCGTTATCGACATTAAAAATTACTTACATAAATTAGCCAAAAAAGAAAATATCACTGCCGAAGATGACGCATTACATATCATCGCACAGAAGGCAGATGGCGCTTTGCGTGATGCCTTATCTATTTTTGATCGTGTGGTTTCTTTCTGCGGAAAGAATCTAACTCGCGAGGCAGTTACTAGTAATCTAAACGTTTTGGACTACGAAGTATATTTTAACACAACAGCCTTAATACTCCAAAATGATATTCCGAATTTGCTATTAGATTTCAACGAAATATTAGCAAAAGGCTTCGATGCACATCATTTTATTGTAGGTTTAGCATCACATTTTAGAGATTTATTAGTTTCAAAAGATACCGCAACAATAACCTTATTAGAAGTTGGTGATAAAACCAAAAAACAATATTTAGAACAAGCACAAAAATCGGATTTACGTTTTCTAATCACCGCAATAGAGAAAGCAAATACCTGCGATTTAAAATATAAAACATCTAAAAACCAACGTTTATTAGTAGAGTTATGTTTAATGCAATTAGCATCTATAACTTTTATACCAAAAACGGAAGAAGAAAAGGTTAAAAAAAAAAGTCCAATAACTACATAATTCCTGCAAGTTATTTCTCTGGCTTAATTGTCGAAGAAAAAATTGATGCTAATAAAGTTGCTAAGCAAAAAGTACTTAGCGAAGAGTCGCAACAACAAGTTAATGAACCTAAAACACCGCTTCTAAAAGAACCTTCAACTATAAAAGTTGAAGAAACCAAACCTAATCTGGAAGTATCAGGACAAAGACAAGAACGAAGAAAAAGTTCTGCACTTTCCTTAAAATCTCTTACTCAAAAAAGAGAAAACACAAAAAAAGTTAAGGTAGAAGTTAATCTAGATAATTTACCAGAAACGCCATTTACATCGCAACAGTTGTTAGATTTATGGCAAGATTATAGTTACGATTTAAATAAAAAAGGAGAAAAATTACTTGCATCCTTAATGCGTTCTAATATTCCTGAAGTAAAACAAAACACCTTAATTTTTACACTACCAAACTCAAGAATGGAAAGTAGTTTGTTAAAATCTAAACCAAGAATTTTAAAACATCTACGAGACAAACTACAAAATTATCAAATTGATTTTGAAATCATCATCAACGAAGAAATCGAAAAGAAATTTGCTTACACACCAAAAGAAAAATACGAAGTTTTAAAAGAAAAAAACCCGTTACTTTCTAAATTAAAAGCAATTTTTGATTTAGATGTTTAGATTATAAAGTTTTTACGGGTCACGTATAAAAGTTGGGGATTAATAACCTTTTAATTTAAAAAGCAATAAGTTATTAGTAGTGATTTTAAGTTTTAATATATTGATATTGACTTAACATATTTAGTTTTCTTAGTTCAAATGACACCGAATTACGATAATATGTACTGTCTAATTAATCAGTAAGTATTTTAAAATCATTTTATTATCTAATTTTTTAGGGTTGTGGTTTACTTGTTTTTGGTTTTTGAAGTAATAGATTTAAATTCTTAAATCTCCAATCAACAATCTCCAATCGTTAATCTTTTTTTTACATTTGTAATATTTTGAAAAAATCATTTTATAATTCTCCCCAACTTTTATATGTGTCCCAATTTACTTTGTATAATTCTTTGCAAATTTTTCTAATTCCTCATACCAATCCTCGCCAAACTTTCTAACAAGCGCCT
>CAYQTF010000241.1:0-2506 GCA_964420345.1 uncultured Flavobacteriaceae bacterium | reverse complement strand
CTCCTAATTTTTCATACGAAATTGCCAAACCGTTTTTAAAGGCAACATTTTTTTTGTTTTCTTGGTAAAGTTCTTCGCCTAATTTTGAACGTTCTTTGTAATAATCTAGTGCTTTGTCTAAATTACCCAAAGCAGCATAGGTTTCTCCTAATTTTTCATACGAAATTGCCAAACCGTTTTTAAAGGCAACATTTTTTTTATCTTGATTAAATTGTTTTTCTGTTAATTTTTCTGCAAGTTTAAAATCTTCTAAAGCATTTGTTAAATCACCAATACTTAAATAGATGTTGCCTCTTTTTAAATATTCATTAAATAAAAACAGGTTGTTTTTAGTATCTTTATTAAAACCTAAAGAAAAATAATTTAATGCTTTTTTATATTCGTTTATATTAGAAAAGATAGTTGCTAAGTCGAAAAAATTAATTTTACTATCAGTAAAATATTTTTTGTAGTTATTGTAAATTTCCCAAACTTCATTCTTTAAATGGTGTTTAGACAATTCTTTTAAGTAAGGCAAAACAAAATTTGTAACTAAACTTTTTTTATCAATATCATTCTTTATTGCAGTATTAAATTGCTTTTTTAATAAGGCTATATTATTATCTTTTATTGCTAAATTGACATCTTCTTTTGGTTTAATTTTATTAGTGCTAGTTTCTTCGTCTATAAAATTTATACAAGAAAGTCTTCGTTGTGCATATAAGTCTGCAGCGTAATTACTAACTAACGAAAAAGTGTCTTTGCTAATCCAAAATAAAATTGGTAAATTAAATTGGTAAAAAGATTCTCTAGAGAAATTAATTTCGGTTAAATTATCTTTACCTTTTTTACTAGTACCAATATAACTATATAAATTAGCAATAATTAAGGCTTTGTAATTTGCTGTTTTTAAATAATCTTTAATTGTTTTAATAATAGGCACATCACTATTGATATCTAAATGTAAAACACCTATTTTTTCATTATTATAATTAAAATGTGTTTTTATATTGTTGTTTACAGTTGGTATTAATGCCGTTTTTTCTGCATAAGCAAAAATGTACCCATTTTCATCTTCTCTTGCTAAAAAATTAATAAGAAATTGTATATTTTTAATATTTACCTGTTTAGTAAACATAATTAATTAGTATGGTCTTTTAAAATTTCTTTTGCCATTGGGTGAACATCGCACCAACCAGTGCCATTATAACCTAAAATGGTTAAATTTTGTCTAAGTTCTAACACTTCTCTAGTGTTTAAAACTGTTTTTTTAGGGTTGTTATTTAGTTCGTTTAAAATTTTAAAATAGGTTTCTACAGGTGTTATAACTTCTCCTTTTTCGTTAGTATTGTCTGCAATTGTGCCGTCATACTCCTTTTTAAGTTTATAAAAGGCATACATTTCATCTTCTTTAGTTATGGTTTCTCTATTATAAATTCTGCTATTTTCAACAGCATTCACTATGAGTCTAAATAAATCCCTTAAACAACCACCAGAATAACCAATAAAATTATCTAAAATTATTGACTTTTCAAATAAGTCTAAATTCATTCTAGCAGCAATTATTTTACGCATTGTTTTATAACCTTCGGTTGCTTTTTCACCATCTTTTGTATGAACCATAATCATTGGCAACTCATATATATTGGTAAATAAGTGCTTAATGGTATTAAATTTATTATTGTATTTTAAAGAGATAGGAAATGTATAAATAATATTTGCATTTATTTGAGTTAATTGGCGAGAATATCTAAAGAATAAGGTTTCACCTCTGTCGATATTAATTTTATCTAAATCTTCAATAATAATAACTAAATCTTTTTTTCCTAATGTTTGTAATTGCAATCTTATTTCGTTTATTAAGGCATTACAATGTTTAACAAGGTCAGAATAATGTGGTTCAACAGTTTCTTTTAGAACCGTTGTAAGTGATTTACTACCTTTTAACGAACCTGTAAAAGCTATAAAAAATTTACTTATATATGGTATGCCTGTTTTTGCTTCTGCTCCAGTCTTAACTTCGGCACTCATATATTTTTTTCTTATTTCTTCTATTTCTTTAATTTTAAGAAAATCAGTAATATTATTTATAAAAAGTTCATCTAAAGATAGGTTTTCTTTTACAACAAATTCAAACAAATTTTTCATTGTTGCAATAATTAAATCTATATAACTAATATTATTTAAATCTAAATCTTTTTCAACAGAAAAATTAATGGTTAAAAAATCTTTTTGTATGTCTTTTTCTAAATGTTTTATTTCGGTACTTTTTCCGCAACCTCTGTAACCAACAAATAAAATATGCTGATTTGTATTTATATTATCGTTTAGCAGTAAAGACATTCTGCTACGTGTTCTTTCGCCTCTTGCAATGTTAGTATCAATATAAAAATTATCAAGGTCTTTTATTTCTAATGGTCTTTCTGAAATGATTTTACTTACTTGAGATAAGTCTTCTGCTTTTTTAAAGTTAGCATTCATTAGTTTAATTTTATTCAAAGATAATTAAATATATTTTATTTCAGTA
>CAYQTF010000240.1:0-2528 GCA_964420345.1 uncultured Flavobacteriaceae bacterium | reverse complement strand
TTGTTTTTTAATGGAGGACTAAAACTATACCCACTCAAATCATGGTAGAACCATTTTACTTAATGAAAAAGATGCTTTAGAATATTCTAAAAAATTATCTAATTATATATTAGAGTTACAACAATTTAGAAATGAGTAGCTCTTTTTTATGACATAACTTAACTATTTGTCAGTAATTATGACAGTAATAAAAATACAAAACCCTCAAAATCAAAAGATTAAGAGGGTTTTCTGTACTCGAGACGGGAACGGAAACTATCAATTTTAATCGTTCTTAAAACCCCTAAAGACATTGACTAAACCTAATAAATATAATACAAACCCTTTGTTTTGTTAATATAGTGATAATTGTATAATATTGCATAGTATTTGTTATAATTGTAAAAATGTTGGCGAGATGTTGGCGAACTTATTTATTTTTATTATTTTTGTAATGTTCAAAATGTTAAACTTATGGCGACGATAAAATATAGACTTCACAGTAAAACCAAAAACACACCAATTTATTTACGTCTTTCGTTAGGTAGAGCAAAGACTGAAAAAGGCGAAAAACCTAAATATATAAGTTATCAACGTAAAATAGGAACATCTATTAATCCGAAAAATTGGAGCAAAACAGGACTTCCAAAACAAAACAATCCTATTCACAAAAATCTTTCAACTGATTTGAAAAATTTAGAAATAGTCATACTACAAGACCTTAACGACGCAAATAGTAAAGGAATTGAAGTAAATGGCGAATGGTTAAGTTATAGAATTGATTTGTATTATAATCGTGTTCAAAAAATAGGAACGCAAAGCAATTTATTAATAGATAGCATACAAAGAATAATTAATACAGCATCTACTCGTAAAAACGGCAAAGGTGGTGTTGGTTTATCAGTTAGTAGAATAAATGCTTACAAAGGTTTGAAATTAATTATTGAAAGATACCAAACCAAAAATAAAACAGTCCTAAAGGTAAAAGATATTAATTTAAAATTTGTTTCCTCTTTTTTAGAGTTTATGCAAAAGCAAAAATATAACAATGGCAACACGCAAAAGAAATTATCAGATATAAAAACCGTTTGTTTAGATGCACAATTAAGAGGTATTGAAACCAGTACACAATTAAAAAATGTTACTGGTATAAAAACAAAAAACGATTATATTATTTATTTAACCGAAACGGAACTTGAACAAATAGAACAAACCGAGTTTAAACGTGATGCGTTAATAAATACTAAAAAATGGTTATTGTTAGGTGCAATGATTGGACAACGTGGCAATGATTTATTAAACCTCAACGAAAGCAATATAACGTACAGAAGTAATTTAAAACTAATAGAACTAACCCAACAAAAAGGAAACAAAAACGTAGTTATACCATTTTCGCCACAAATGGAAACACTTTTGCAATATGGGTTTCCTTATAAAATTAGTATTCAAAAATTTAATAAACATCTAAAAGACGTTTGCGAAATTGCCGAAATAGATACCATCACAAAGGGTTATAAATATGTAACAGAAGTTAAAAGACGAGTATTAGGCAAATACCCAAAGCACGAATTAATAACCTCACACGATTTAAGACGTACATTTGCATCTAATAATTACGGACAAATGCCAACACCTTTAATAATGAGTATTTCTGGACACTCAACCGAAAAAACATTTTTAAACTATATCGGTAAAACTGGAATAGACCACGCCCAACAGATAGCAGAATACTATCTAAAGCAAACCGAAAAAGCAAAAAAACAAACCAATTTAAGAGTAGTAAAAAATTTAGCAATCAATCAATAAAAATAATATGGATTTTAAACTTCCACCATTACCACCAAATACTGAATTAGAAACTTTAAAGATATTTAAACAGTTATCTAAATCACATCGTTATTTAGCAGAATTAAAAGGAACTGCAAAGACAATACCGAACGAAAATATTTTAATTGATACTTTGACACTTCAAGAAGCAAAGGACAGTTCCGAAATTGAAAATATTATAACTACTCACGATGATTTATACAAAGAAAATATACTTATTGAAAGTAAAAGTCAATCAGCAAAAGAAGTTTATAACTACGCACGTGGTTTAAAATTAGGTTTTAAAATAGTACGAAAAGAAAAACTACTTTTAAACAAACACATCTTACAAATTCAAAAACAGTTATTAGAAAATAATGCAGGATTTAGAACTCAAGCAGGAACAAAACTAATAAATTCAAAAGGTCAAGTAATTTATACGCCACCTCAACAAAAAGAGGAAATTTTAGACCTAATGGCAAATCTTGAAAAATATATTAATAATAATGATTTTTCAGATTTAGATAGTTTGATTAAAATGGCAGTAATACACTATCAGTTTGAAAGCATACACCCATTTTATGATGGCAATGGTCGAACTGGTAGAATAGTGAATATTTTGTATTTAGTACAGCAAGGTTTGTTAGATATACCTATTTTGTATTTAAGTAGATACATCACTCAAAACAAAGCAGATTATTATACTGTACTACAAAATGTAAGGTTAAAAAATGACTGGGAAA
>CAYQTF010000239.1:0-2539 GCA_964420345.1 uncultured Flavobacteriaceae bacterium | reverse complement strand
GTAGTAGTACTATTAAAAAGTTAAAATTATAATTTAAAACCATTAAAAATGGTACTTTTGTACGCTTATTTATAATTAAGATTTGAGAGATAAAAGATTACATAGAACATTAGTATTTACCGTAATTAACTCATTAAAAATGATTTTTAATGAAGGTTATTATGCCGATAAAGTAGTTTCAAAAGCATTAAAAAGCGATAAACGTTTTGGTTCTAGAGACCGAAGATTTGTTGCCGAGACTATTTATGAAATGGTACGTTGGAAACGATTGTATAACGAAATTGCTGGCACAAAAGGGCATTATACCACGGAAAATATTTGGAAAAACTTTGCGGTTTATGCTGTTTTAAAAGGTTATGAGATACCAGAATGGCATCAGTTTGCAGATTTACCAGTAAGAAGAATAAAAGGGAAGTTTGATGAATTATCTAAAGATAGAGTATTTAGAGAGTCTATACCAGATTGGTTAGATACTTTAGGTAAAAAAGAACTTGGTGATAATTGGCCTGCTGAAATAAAAGCCTTAAACGAAAAAGCGAAAGTAATTTTAAGAGTAAATACTTTAAAAACTACCAAAGAATTTTTACAAAAAGAATTAGTAAAAGAAGGTATTGAAACGGTATTTATTAAAGGTTATCCAGATGCTTTAGAATTGGTGGAACGTAAAAATGTATTTATGACCGATATCTTTAAAAAAGGCTATTTTGAAATGCAAGATGCGTCCTCACAATTAGTAGCCGATTTTTTAGATGTAAAACCAGGTATGCGTGTTATAGACACTTGTGCTGGAGCAGGAGGAAAGGCCTTGCATCTAGCCGCTTTAATGGAAAACAAAGGCAACATTATTGCACTAGATATTCATGCTCATAAATTAAAGGAACTAAAGAAAAGAGCGAAAAGAGATGGCGCTCATAATATTACTATTAGACCAATTGAAAACTCTAAAGTAATTAAAAAGTTAAAAAATTCTGCGGATAGAGTGCTGATAGACGCACCATGTTCTGGTTTAGGCGTTTTAAAAAGAAATCCTGATGCAAAATGGAAAATGCAACCAGAATTTATTGATAATATAAAAGAAATACAATCGGATATTCTACAAAGATATTCTAGTATGGTAAAAAAAGGAGGGAAATTAGTATATGCTACTTGTTCTATTTTGCCATCAGAAAACGAAGAGCAAGTTGCAAAATTTTTAGCGACTAATGAAGCGTTTATTTTAGTAGAACAAAAATCTATTTTAGCATCAGAATCAGGTTATGATGGTTTTTTTATGGCGTTATTAGAAAGAGTAAATTAATTTTAAATAAAAAATAATTAAATGAAAAAATTACTATTGTTATTAATAACTTCAATTACATTTGGACAACAAGTGTATTATAATGATGTAAACTTAAACCTGAATGGTATTGCACTAAGAAATGAATTAGCATCAAAAATTATAAGTACACATGATAATAATTTATCATATAGTGATGCACGAGAAGCGATTAGAATAACAGATTTAGAACCAGGTCAAAATAATAATGTATTGTTAGTTTATGGGTTTTCATCTGGACTTTGTCCTTCGTCTTCGGGTAGTGATAATGATCATAGAAGAAGAAATAAATTTGATTTTGGTGGTGGCGCAACTTGCGAATGGAATAGAGAACATACATATCCTCAATCACTAGGAACACCAAATATAGGGACATCTGGACCAGGAGCAGATGCGCATATGTTGCGTGCTTCGGATGTACAACGTAACGGGCAAAGAGGTAGTAAACGTTTTGCTACAGGTTCAGGGAATTCTGGTACTGTAAATGGTGGTTCAAACTGGTATCCAGGTGATGAATGGAAAGGTGACGTGGCAAGAATAATGATGTATATGTATTTACGTTACGGAAACCAATGTTTGCCTACCAATGTTTGTGTTGGTTCGGTAACTAATATTGATAATAATATGGTAGAATTATTATTGCAATGGAATGTTGAAGATCCAGTTTCTATATACGAAGAAAACAGAAATAATTATTTAGCAGTTGCAAGTAATGAATTTGGGCAAGGTAATCGTAATCCGTTTATTGATAATCCGTATTTAGCAACAAAAATTTGGGGCGGACAAAATGCGGAAGATATTTGGGGTATTTTTCTTGCTACGGAAAATGCAATTTTAGATAAAAATATTTCAGTTTTTCCAAACCCCGTAAAAGATGTATTAACAATTACTTCCTCTAACGAAGTGTTAATTAACTCAATTGTAGTTTATTCCATAACTGGAAAAATTATCAGTAAAAATAACGTTTTTGATAATAATTTTAACTTAAATAACTTGCTAAAAGGTTTTTATTTTATAAAGATAAAAACTAATAAAGGCACTTTAACTAAAAAAATAGTAGTAAATTAAATCTGATTTTAAATAAATTATACATACTATTTGTTTTGTAATAGTGTTTTTTTTTACATTTTTAACATTATTTTTAATCCTTACAGTTAAAAAATGTAATTCCCCTTAAGAGTGAAATTAAATTAATACTATAACTTTTGTTATAGATTAAGATAT
>CAYQTF010000238.1:0-2569 GCA_964420345.1 uncultured Flavobacteriaceae bacterium | reverse complement strand
TTTTATTTTCTACTCATTTTATCTGCCATAACTAAAGCGTTATAAGCATTTAAAATTCTTCCATTTACAGACATATCAGCAAAAGGCATTAATTCACCATCTTGATTTTCTCTAGTTTGACTTCCAGGAGTTACAACATCACCATTATAAACAATACCAGAATTCATTATAATATGTTTTACTTGGCTTGCAGTTAATTTAGGATAATAAGATCTAACTAAAGCAGCAACACCAGCAACTGCAGGCGAAGCCATAGAAGTACCTTGAATTGATCTGTATTTATTATTTGGTGTGGTTGAATAAATTTCTAAACCAGGTGCAAAAATGTCAACTCTTGTTTTGCCGTAATTAGAAAAAGAAGCAACTAAACCTTTATCAAAATGGCGTGTCATTGCACCAACAGTTAATACATTATCAACAATTTCTTTTGCACCACTTTCTGGTGAATCTGTCGGATAATGTAAATAAGAAGGTAAATCAATATTTTCAGAACTATTACCTGCAGCTTTTACTAGTAAAACATCGTGCTTTTCAGCGTATTTCATAGCATCATAAACCCATTTTGAGTGTGGAGAAAACGCCTTACCAAAACTCATGTTTATTACTTTTGCACCATTATCTACAGCATATCTAATACCTAAAGCAACATCTTTATCGTATTCATCGCCATCCGGCACAACTCTTACTGCCATAATTTTTACGTTAGATGCAACGCCATCCATACCAATACCATTATTTCTAGAAGCTGCAACAGTACCAGAAACGTGTGTTCCGTGCATTGCGTGTGGTGCATCTGTTAAAACATCATTATTTCCATAATGTTTTGTTGAAAAATCTTCTTCATTATCTCCAACTTGTTTTCTGTAATCATGTTTTAAGTTGTCGCCATTTAACATTTCTATAGATTCGTTAATTTTTCCTTTAAAATAATCTGAAGCTTTAGCCATGTTTTTAAAATAACCAAGCATTTGAGATGCTACAGCAACACTTTGCATTATGCTTTCATCTTCAGATTTAATTCCTGCTACATCATCTTTAGAATAATCTACTTTACCTAAATGTTTTGTTAAACTTTCGTGCGCATTATTTACTCTTAATAACATGCCTTCATTTTGCGCTTTACCTGTTTCGGCTGCTTTTATTTTTGTATCTAATAATGCTTTTGCTCTAGCAACTTCTTCAGGAGTTGTAATTGATGGATTTTTTATAATACGTATATATTCTAAATCTTCTTTTACTGTAGTGCCTAAATAATTCCAACCATGTATATCATCAATAAGACCATTTTTATCATCATCAATACCATTGCCAGCAATTTCATTTGGGTTAGTCCAAATTACATCTTTTAAATCTTCGTGATTAATATCTACACCAGAATCTGCAATGCCAACAATTACGGTAACTCCTTTTTTACCTTTTAAGAAATCGTATGCTCTATTTGTACTCATTCCAGGAATAGAATCCGTTAGAATGTCCATATGTGGCCAATTTCTTATTTCGTCTTCCGTCATTTCTCCTTTTTTTGCAACGGTTGTTGCTGAAGTCGTAATCATTTTTGCTACGGATACATTAGCAGTAGATTTTTTGCTATTACTTGCTGTTGTTGATTTAGTAGAACCACAACTTACCATAGTAAGCGCTACACCAAATCCTAAAATTAATTTTGTGATTTTCATTTGTTATAGTTTAATTAAATATTTCGTTAAATTTATATGTTTCTTTTAATCGTACTCCTTTTTCGGTATGTTTTACGGTACATAATTCGTTATATGCATCATGTTCCAAAAATAATAAATATTCTTCATTTGCGGCTTTATCTAAGAATAATTTTTTCTCATTTAATGTTAATAAAGGTCTTGTGTCATAACCCATAACGTATGCTAACGGAATATGTCCAACCGTTGGTAATAAATCCGCCATAAATACAATGGTTTTTCCTTTATACTTTATATGTGGAATCATTTGCTTTTCGGTATGACCATCTGCAAGAAAAATATCGAATCCTAATTCGGAGTTTTCTATATAATTAGAACCATTTAAAGCAACATAATTTAATTGACCGCTACTTTGTATCGGATTAATATTCTCTACTAAAAAAGATGCTTTTTCTCTCGGATTTGGTTTAGTTGCCCATTGCCAATGATTTTCATTAGTCCAAAATTTTGCATTTTTAAAAGCAGGTTCGTAACCAGTTTTGTCTTTATTAAACTGAATACTTCCGCCACAATGATCAAAATGTAAATGTGTTAAGAAAACATCGGTAATATCGTCTCTATGAAAACCTTTTTCGGCAAGAGATTTATCTAAAGTATAATCGCCAAAAAGGTAATAGTAGCCAAAAAATTTATCCGATTGTTTGTTACCTAAACCAGTATCTATTAAAATTAATCTATTGCCATCTTCAATTAACAGACAGCGCATACTCATTTCTATTAAATTGCTTGTATCCGCAGGATTTGTACGTTGCCATAAAGATTTTGGTACAACACCAAACATTGCGCCACCATCTAACTTAAAATTTCCTGTTTCTATAGGATGTATTTTCATTTGAAAAAAATAAGAATACAAA
>CAYQTF010000237.1:0-2573 GCA_964420345.1 uncultured Flavobacteriaceae bacterium | reverse complement strand
CAGGATGATAAATTACTAGTTGGTGCTGTTGCTGTTGGTAATGGATTTACCGTTACTATTGCTATAGTACTACATCCATTCGTATCTAAATAGGTAATATCTACTGTTCCAGCTGTGACTCCTGTTACCAAACCTGCATTATCTACTGTTGCTACTGTTGCATCTGAAGTTGTCCATGGTGTAGTTGCATCTGCTGTGCCACTTCCTGTTAATTGAGTTGTATCTCCTAAACATGTAGAGAAGGTTCCTGTAATTATTGCTGAATTTACAGAAACCGTTACTGTAACAGAACATCCATTATTATCTAAATAAGTAATATCTGCTGTTCCTGCTGCAACTCCTGTTACCAAACCTGTATTATCTACTGTTGCTACTGTTGCATCTGAAGTTGTCCATGGTGTAGTTGCATCTGCTGTGCCACTTCCTGTTAATTGAGTTGTATCTCCTAAACATGTAGAGAAGGTTCCTGTAATTATTGCTGAATTTACAGAAACCGTTACTGTAACAGAACATCCATTATTATCTAAATAAGTAATATCTGCTGTTCCTGCTGCAACTCCTGTTACCAAACCTGTATTATCTACTGTTGCTACTGTTGCATCTGAAGTTGTCCATGGTGTAGTAGCATCTGCTGTACTACTTCCTGTTAATTGGGTACTTCCGTTACATACGGATAATGTTCCAGTAATTATTGGCGAAAAAATAGTAATATTAAAATCAAAATTACAGTCATTAGGTGCGACCCCAGAAGTTAAAATTACCGTGAAGTTACCTGGTCCAGAAGCACTTAAATCTATTTCACCTGTACTTGCATTAATAATTCCTCCATTGGTCATTGTAAATACAATTAAACCAGTAGTTGGTAAAATGTTTATTGGTGTTGGATCCGTATCACTTGCACAATATGTTAGATTTAAACCAGCAAACGATGGTGTACTTACAGTAACATTAACTGTGTCTGAAATAATACAAGTAGGCGGATCAACTCCTGGAGTTTCACCTATTAGATATAAAGACATGGTTACTTCATATATCTCATTGGTATTTCCTGCTAATTCTATTGCTGCACTATCTATTGTATAGGTATCTATGTTACTAACATTAGTGTTACTTGAAACTTCTCGCCATTGATAATCTACAAAATATACTAGTGGGTCAAATATAGTTTCTGCTTTGACAAGTAAAGTATCACCAGTACCTGCACAAAAGAATACATCTTCTACAGATATTAATGTAGCCTCTTCTACTATTTCACCTTGTAAATCGTTTGCTACAATTATATTTACTTCTACTGTGGAAACTACTTCTAAACCCGAACAAGCTTCTGTATATCTAATTTCAGCGGTATAGGTTGTATTTACGAGCGGCGAGAACACAAAATTGGTATTGTTACTAACTAAAGTACCAACATTGTTTTCATCTATATAACCTTCATACCATGCAAAAGTTGGTGGTGTTGGTGTTGCACCATTTGGTATAAAACGCCAAGATTCAAAAGCAGCACTCCAAACATCAGTATCTCTTGTTGGTGCTACAAAAGACAAATCTCTAGCGTCGTTTTGAATACCTATAAGTGATAAACCACCATTCCAAGTAGCACAAATATCAATATTTTGTATGTGGGTTTCAATAATATTGGTAGTTTCATAAATGATAATTTGGTGTGTTTCTAAAGTCCCAAAACAACCAAACATTGGTATGTCAAAAAGACCAATTACCATTCTTCTGTTTGGTGCTGTGCCATACACATTATAATAAAACTCGCTTGGTGCAGGCAAACCAGTTGTGAATAAATCATGACCAGGTAAATAAATAGAATTATTTAATAAAAACTGATTACCAGCATTACCCATTTTAATTGGATCGCCAGCATTTACTCCAGCTATTGCAGCTTCTGCTGCACTATATCTTAAACGCCAACCACCATTAGCAGGATTACCACCTACCACTTGATTTGCAAAAGACAAATCAAAAGTAACCACACCATTATCATTAATTACAAATTGATCGTATAAATTTTGAAAAAAACAAATTTCGAAATCGGTTCCTCCGCCTGCATTTAAATCTATTAGTCCTGAAAAAACATCATCCGCAGGCACATTAATTTGGTTACCAGGCAAAGTAGGTTCAAAACCAAATCTTACTGGCGTATAAGGAATTGATTCTACTGTATAAGAATCTGTAGTACCTAGATTTACATTATATTGTGCTGTTAATTCTACAGATGTTTCACCACAAATTATTGTTGCTTCATAAACATCTGGTGCTATTTGTGGTAATTGAATTAAAGTACCGCCTACTACTTGATCTATTATAGGTTTAGGTCCAGAAGTTATTGATTGCGCAAAAATTTGAGGATTAAAAAAACTAAATAGAAATATTAAAACTAAAGGAAGAAGAAATCTTTTCATTATAAAAATGTGTTGTTACTTAATAAGTTTGCAATATAGTTAAAATCAAGAATATTTTAAATGTTTTAAATGAGTATTTTTATGAAAAACAGTTGATTAACTTATTTGATTTTATACTTGTTATAAACAATCTTAAAAGGTTTTACCCTAGTTGAAGTTGAA
>CAYQTF010000236.1:0-2608 GCA_964420345.1 uncultured Flavobacteriaceae bacterium | reverse complement strand
GCAAGTGACCAAGAGCAAAATTTAATTAAATATGTGCATGCTGGTCCTAGTTTTAATTATCCAACAACAAAACCAGTAACCGTAAAATATGGTTTACCTTTAAATGAAGCCTTTGATGTTACAGAACAACAAAGTAGTGGTACGGTAGAAACAAGAACCTTTAAATTAGTGAATACGGTAACTTTATACAAAAAAGCAGCTGGATCTAATAGTTATTCTACCATAATGAAAAACGTAGATGAAAATAATTTAGGAGAGTACTTATACACTTTAGCAGTGGCGGTTAGTCAACAAGCTTCGGCGATGGATATGGGGTTTTTGCCAATGAATACTAATACTAGTTATAATGCACAAGCAGCAAGTAATGTTCAAGGCATGGCTTTAGGTGGAGCAATGATGCAAATGACCGCATCCGCAGCAATGTATACCATGTATCCAGCGCCACCACCACCAGAAACTAGTGAATACGATAATTTACCACCAGAAGCAGACCCTATTGTGAATACACTAGAAGTAAATAAAACCTATAAAATAGTGGTTACCGCAACACTTAAAGAATATGTTGGTAATTCGTGGACAAATGCTAGAAAAGCAAATAATAGTTTTGTAACGCAAACAGTTACAAAAATATTTAGAACTGGACCAATGGAACTGGTAACTGCAAGTATGAATCAAGCTCCAATGCAGATGATGCAAATTGGTAACTAATTTAATTAATAATGAATTATTTTAAGATAAGAATTATGAAAACAATACAAAACAAACACATCCTTTTCATTGTACTATTATTTTTAGTTGTATTAAATATAAATGCACAGGATAAAGTATCGGAAAAACCAACAAGTTCTATAAATAATGTAGCACGTTATGTAGATGGTAAAGTGGAATTACGCTTTTTTCCAGATAAAAAACCAGTTTTATATACAGGTATTAAAAACGGATTTATTATAGAAAGAGCCGATTTATCAACAATGCCAGAAGAAGCCGATAGTATAGACGATTTAACGTTCACAAAAGTTGGCGAGACTAAAGCATATAGTGAAGCACAATGGACCGAAGCTTTTTCAAAAGCAGACAAAGAAACGATGCACGATTTAGAATTAGCAAAAGATTTTTATGATGCTATAGGCGATAAAAAAGGAGGTGCTTTTAATTTTGAAGAAGGTATAAAAGCCATGAAAGAGCAAAAAAGTGCCGAAGATTTTGAATATTTAATCTTTGTATTAAATGCTATTAAAAATAAAGAGGTTGCCAAAGCCTTGGGTTTAGATTTTGTAGATGCTTCCGTAGAGAAAAATAAAAATTACATCTATAGAATAAAATTGGTAAAACAACCAAAATTATATCAAGTTACAAGTACCCCTTTTAGTATAGAAACCAAAGCGGTTAGTAAAAATATAGATCGTAAAATTTATGTAAAACCAGGTGATACTACACTAAGTTTTCTATGGGAAGAAAAGGACATGGTTTCTGGTGCATTGGTAGAGCGAAAAAACAACCAAACAGGCGATTGGGAATCGATGACAAAAGCGCCAATTTATAGTTTGGGTGAAAGCGTTAGAAATGGTTTTAAAGATAAATATTTAACCAATTATGTAACCTATGAATATCGTTTTTATGGCTATACACCATTTGGTGAAAAAGTATTATTTGGGACTGCGCAAGGCATGCCAAAGGATTTAACACCACCCAAAAAACCAATGTATAAAAGCGTAAAACATACCAAACCAGATGAAGTTACCATTAAATGGGATGTACGACAACCAGAAGATGGCGATTTAAAGGGTTTTATAATTGCTCGTGGTGAAGAAAATAGAGGTAAATTTAGTATTATTCATCAAAATTTATTGGCAAAAGATATTAGAGAATTTAAAGATAAAACTTTTAAAAAAGACGCAACCAATTATTATGTAATTCAAGCAATTGACACTGCTGGTAATATCAGTTCAACAACACCAGCATTTGTTACTTTAATTGACTCTATTCCGCCTGTAAAACCTAAATTTTTGTCTGGTAAGATAGATTCTTTAGGCGTTGTAACTTTAAAAATAGAATTAAATAAAGAAAAAGATTTAATGGGCTACCGATTATTTAGATCTAATAGCGAAAAGCACGAATTTTCGGTAATTCGAGAAGGTTTTGATGGTACTGATTCTATCCCAAAACCAGTGCAATTGGTATTTAAAGATACGGTAACTTTAAACTCTTTAACGCCTTATATTTATTACAGAATAAAAGCTTTAGATGAGAATTTTAATCAATCCAAATTTTCGGATATTTTAAAAGTAAAAAGACCCGATAAAATTGCACCAACAACACCCGTATTTAAAAACGTCAAAGTACGTAAAGATGCCGTAGAATTACACTTCGCTTTAAGTGAAAGTATCGATGTAGTAGCGCAATATCTATATAGAAGATTAACCTATGATGCACCTTGGGAATTATTAGCAACACTTAAAAATGACCAACGTACTTATGTGGATGAAAAATTAGAGCAAGGCACTAAATACTTTTATAGTTTGCGCGCAAAAGACGATAGCGATAATTACTCTAAGTATGCAGTACCTGTTTTTGGAAAACCATTTGATGATGGTGTAAGACCAATTGT
>CAYQTF010000235.1:0-2620 GCA_964420345.1 uncultured Flavobacteriaceae bacterium | reverse complement strand
AATAAGGCTTTATATAAATTATCGTATTCGTTTTTTAAAACCCCTTTGTTAGAAAAACAGATGCGTTCAATAGCAACTGAAGCACTTTCGCCTTTTCTAATTTGTTCTAAATAATACGGAACGCCACCAAATGTCATATATAATTTTGATATTTCTTGATGGTTTAGATTTATTTTTAAACTTTTTAAAAATAATTTTGTTTCGTTTAAATTAAATGGTTTTAAGTTAATAATATCGGTTAATCTATTATGCAAACCACCTTTATCATTTACAATATTTTTGGTTAACCAAGAACTTGCCGAGCCACAAACGACTAATATAAAGTGTTTTTCTTTGGATAGATAATCATTCCATAAATGGGCTAATAATTGTAGAAAACGAGAACGTTCGGTAACAATCCAAGGTAATTCATCTATAAAAATTACTTTTTTACTTCGTTTGTCTAATCGTTTTAAATATACTTTTAAGTGTAAAAATGCTTCTTGCCAATTTTTTGGATTGGATAAGGTTGGTGTTTTTGAAAATTCTGATAGTTTTATTGAAAAATTATGCAACTGTTCTTCTTGTTGTGCATGTTGAATACCAGTTAATCTAAAACACATTTGTTTTTCAAAATAAGTATCAATAAGAAACGTTTTACCTATTCTTCTTCTGCCTGTAATTGCAACAAATGCAGACTTGTTTTTTTTTAATATTTTAGATAAAACGCTTATTTCGAAATCTCTACCGACCATAATTTGTAAATATTATGTACAAATGTATGATTTATATTTGGATTTATGTGTGTAAAAGTGATAGATAAATCCAAATTAAATTATTTATATTTGGATTTATGTATGTAAAAATAATAGATAAATCCACATTAAAAGATAGTATTAATATTTTTAATCTGTCGATATTTAAGCGATTTTAAACTTTTCATTTACCATTTTTCATTTAAAACCAATCATTTAACAGTCAACTCTACAATACCACATTGCAACATTTTATCGCCAAAATACGGATTTTTAATTGCCTTATCATCACTTAACCAATTAGCACCATTATTGTCATTAGCCATTGGGCAATGTTGTACATATACTTCTTTTTCGATGCCAAAACTTTGCACAACAATTATCATTGCATTAGAAAGGTTAATAAATTCGGTTCTTTGCTTTTCTACATCGGTTTCTTTTGAAAGGTTTTTTAAACTATTTTTTAATGTTTTAACAGCAGGATTCCAAATTTCTTTTGCCTTTAACTTTTTCAATAAAGAGATTTTTACCTTTTTAAGACTTTTTAAATTTTGTGCTGCTTTTTCGCTAACTTGTTTTGGATCTGTTGCTACAAATGCATTTTTAATAGCAATATAATCTTGAAAAACAGCATCTAATTGTTTTTTAAACTTTGGATTTACATCGATACGTTTTAATACAACAGTTTCTGAAACGAGTTCAGAATGACTTTCGTCATTTTTAATTCTATTATTCATCATCGATCGTTTACCTTGTAATTGTGCTGCTGCATCTACTGTAAATGTTCCGTTTACGACTACTTCTTCGCCGTTTTCTAAGCCTTCAATTATTTGATAAGAATCTCCTAGAGTACTACCTAAAGTAACTTCTCTTAACTCAAAAATTGGTTCATCTTTACTTGTTTTCACATAGACAACAGAGCGTTTTCCTGTCCACATTACTGCTGTTTTGGGTATGGAAATAGTGCTTTTATTACTTTCAGAAACTTTATTTTTAGCAAGTACTTTACCTGTTAATAACATACCTGGTTTTAATTTGGTTCCAGAATTTTTTAAGGTTGCTCTAACTTGTACTGTTCTAGTACTTACGTCTAAATTAGGATCTATAAAATTAATTCTCGCTTTAATCTCTTTATTTGGATAAGCATTAGATTTAATTATAATTTGTTGCCCTATTTTAATGTTTTTGATATCTTGCTCATAGACATCAAACGCAGCCCAAACAGAACCTAAATTAGATACTTTAAATAATGGTGAACCTTCATTTACATGATTACCTTCTTGTACTAAGACTTCATCTATATAGCCCGAAACATTGGCAAACATATTAAAATTAGTAATTACCTTTTTAGTTTGTTCTATTTGCTGAATTTTATTTTCGGAAATTTTCCAGTTCTTAAGTTTGTTTCTAACTGCTTTGTATAGTTCTGGTTGTGCGTTTTTAATATTCAACGCCTCAATAAATTCGTTTTGCGCTGTAACTAATTCTGGTGAATAAATAGATGCTACCAATGCACCTTTTTTAACATATTTTCCAACACTTTTAAAATTTAACCGTTCAATTCGTCCACCAAAATGTGCCGTTTGTATGGCTGTTGCATTTTTGTTTGCCATTATTTTACCTGACAGGTTTAAGGTTGCGCCGTTTTTCAAAACGTCTTTACCCAAAATGCCTTTATCCAAAGCGTTTTTACTTGAAACCTTAGTATTTCCTATTTCTAAAGTTTGAATACTCGCCAATGCCATGGCATTTTTTGTCATTCTAAATTGATCTATAGACAAACCATCTGTGTCATTTGTTTTTGGTATTAATTCCATACCACATTTTGGGCATGGTACATTTTCTGTTAAATCAATTTCTGGATGCATGGAACAAGTCCAATGTTG
>CAYQTF010000234.1:0-2718 GCA_964420345.1 uncultured Flavobacteriaceae bacterium | reverse complement strand
ATTATTTTTGGTGTTGCTGCAGTAATTACAATGTTAGCAATCGGTAAAGGTGCCGAAAAAGAAATCTTATCACAATTAGAATTAGTTGGCGTTAATAATATTGTAATCAACCCAATACCAGATAACGAAGAAGAAAGTGATGATGATGAAGGTAATGTAACTAAACGATTTTCTAAAGGTTTAGATATATTAGATGTACAAAGTATTATTAATACAATTTCTACTGTTAAGGAAATTAGTCCAGAAATTATTTTAGACACCTATGTTATTAATAAAGGAAGACAAAATAAAGTAAAACTTATTGGTGTTTATCCTTCTTTTTTTAAAGTCAACAATGTTACTATCGAAAAAGGAAAGAATTTTTCTAAAAACCAAAGTGATAATGCAAAATCTGTTTGCATTATTGGTAAAAAAATCGAAAAAAAATTATTTACAGGTCAAAGTGCTTTAGGTGAATACATTAAAGTGAAAGATATTTGGTTACAAGTTATTGGTGTTATTGAAGAAAAATTTATTTCGGATAAAGCACAAGAAAATTTAGGTATTAGAGATATAAACCTAGACGTATATTTGCCTTTACAAACTTTTTTAGTTAGATATAGGAATCGAAAAGTAATTGTAGATAAAGAGCAAGAAACTGGCAATGGTTTCGTTGTTTTTGGTGGAAATGATTCTGGACCAAAAAAACGTATTCCAAGAGGTAATTATCATCAGTTAGATAAATTAACAGTTCAGGTAAACAACTCTAAAGAACTGAAAATGACTGCAAATGTAATTAGCAGAATGCTAAGACGAAAACATAATGGTATGGTTGATTTTGAGATTTCCATACCAATACATTTACTAAAACAGCAACAAAAAACAAAACAAATTTTCAATATTGTATTAAGCATTATTGCAGGTATTTCGTTATTAATTGGTGGTATTGGTATTATGAATATAATGCTAGCTTCCGTTTTAGAAAGAACCAAAGAAATAGGTATTATAAGAGCAATTGGTGCTACCAAACAAGATGTTATTTTACAATTTTTAGCCGAATCGGTTTTAATTAGTCTTGGTGGCGGAATTGTAGGAATTTTTTTAGGAATAGGATCTGCATATATTATTGAATTTGCTACTGGTATTGAAACAATTCTCTCCTTAAACTCTATTTTACTTGCTTTTTTTGTAGCAACTTTTATTGGCTTAATTTTCGGAATCGCACCTGCAAAATCTGCAGCTAGTAAAAGTCCGATTGAAGCAATTAGACACGAATAATAAAAATTATATGAAGGAATTAGTACTGATAATAATGTTATCCCCAATTTTTATAATTGGTCAAACACAAAATATAAGTTTAGAAAACGCAATTAAAATTGCACAAGAAAAATCGCCTGATTACAAGGCTAACTTAAATAGAAATGAAGCCAGTTATTGGAGAAATAAAAATTACTTGGCTAGTTTTTTACCTCAGTTAAGATTAGATGCAACGCTTCCGTCCTACTCTAAGTCTATTAGAAGAATTACTAACGATAGTGGAGAAGATATTTTTATTAGTCAAAACCAATCACGTATGGACGCACGTTTATCGGTTACACAAAATATTCCATTAACTGGCGGACAGTTTTCAGTACAATCACAATTAGAACGTATTGATGTATTCGGAAATAATAGTAGCGAAAATTATTTTGTTACACCATTTTCATTAAGTTATTCTCAAAGATCTCTTTTTTATAATGAATTTAAATGGGACAAAAAAATCGAACCATTAGTTCTTGAAGAAGCCAAAAGAGAATTTGTAGAAAGCATGGAAGATATATCGCTAAAAACCACACGGTTATATTTTAGTCTGCTTAAATCTCAAATTCAATTAAAAATTGCGAAAAACAATTTGTCTAATATAGATACACTTTTTCAAATTTCAAAAGGAAGGTTTAAAATGGGTAGGATTGCTGAAAATGATTTATTGCAAATTGAATTAAGTTTATTAAATTCTAAAAATAATATTACTACCAATGTAATCGCTTTAAAAAGAACTAGTCAGAATTTAGCAAGATTTTTAGAGTTAGACAGTGAAAATTTAGAACTAACTATTCCAAAAAACTTAATCTTATTTACTGTGGATTCTGAAAAAGCTTTAAAAGAAGCATCGTCTAATCGTAAATTTATTATTGAATATAGAAGAAGAAGATTAGAATCAGAAAAAGAATTAGCAAGAATTAAAGGCGAAAACAAATTAGAAATAAATGTGAATGCAAATTTTGGTATTTCACAGCAAGGTCCAGAATTTAATAATTTGTTTCAAAATTATAACGAACAACAAAATATCACAATATCATTAGGGATACCTTTATTTGATTGGGGCGTTTCTAAATCACGAATTAAATTAGCAAAAGCAAATTTAGATTTATTAGACACCAATTTAAAACAAGAAAAACAAGCATTTGAACAAGAAATATATTTGCATACTTTAAATTGGTCTAGCCAAAGAGAGTTTTTAATTACATCAGAAAAAGCACAAGAAATAGCTTTAAAACGATATGACATTACTCAAAAACGATTCATTTTAGGTAAAATAACTATTACCGATTTAAATATTGCTCAAGAAGAAAAAGATAGATCAGTAATAAGATATTTAAATTCATTAGAAAAATTTTGGGTAGATTACTATACGTTGCGTAGGTTAACATTATATGACTTTATTAACGATAAAAAAATTGAAGCAAAAGATTTAATATA
>CAYQTF010000233.1:0-2778 GCA_964420345.1 uncultured Flavobacteriaceae bacterium | reverse complement strand
AAGTATTTTGTATCTTCTTTATCGCATGCTAATTCTACGCCAATACTACTAGTTTCACTAGTTACAGTTGCTTGAATTCGTTTCTGATTTGCACCATAACCTAACTGACAAAGTGAATATTTGTTTAATCTAATCCAAGGTATTCCACGTCTTTCGGCTTCTTCAATAATAGAACCTGTACTTGGACCAAGGCGAACATCTTCTCTAATTTCTCGCATTTCTTGAATATCCGATTCTAAATCGTAATTTTCATCTGCAATTAATGCTTCACAAATTCTTACTGCTGATTTTGCTGCAAATCGTCCAACATTTTCTTCTATATATGAAAAAACTACGTTGTAAACACCTTCTTCGCCATAACCTCTTGTTCTGCCAAAACCAGTATCCATACCTGCTAAAGTTTGAGTTTCTAGAGCAATATGTTCTATAATATGTCCCATCCAAGTTCCTTCATCCACGCGTTCAAAAAAACCACCTCTTGAACCTACTGAACAACGATGTTCGATCATGGTTGGAAACATTTTCTCTAATCGTTCTCTAAATCCTTCAACTTTATTAGAAGGCATTTGCTCCATTTTTTGAAGGTCTAAAACCATTACAATTAATTTGTGTCTTCTAACTGACCAGTAGTTTGGTCCTCTCATTGCGTTGATGCTTCTTATTTCCATTTGGGTTTAGGTTAGTTAACCGAATACATATCACCATAAATATAGTTTAACGAAATCGGAAAGTTAATTTGATTGAGAAAGATATTAAAAAAAGTAATACCTCGTGAAATTTATTTAGTTTATTTTCGCATTCTAATAAAATAATTAAATGAATTTACCAAAAGGAACATTAATACCAATAGGAGGAAATGAAGATAAAGGTTCGCATGGTGAGAATGAAAATTACATCTTAGAATTTATTGAACAAGGTATTTTAGCGCATGTTGTTAGAGAAGCAGGCGGAACAAATGCAAAAATTGTGGTAATACCAACAGCATCAAGTATCCCTGTTGAAGTTGGTGAAAATTATTTGAATGCTTTTTCTAAATTAAATTGTACTAATGTACATATTTTAGATATTAGAAGTAAAGAGGATTCCGAAAAAGAATCGTCAATTAAAATGATAGAATCAGCAGATTGCATTCTATTTTCTGGCGGAAACCAATCTAAAATTACAGATAAAATTGGTGGTACAACCATTCATAAAATTTTAGTAGATCGCTATCAAAATGAAGAAGGTTTTGTAATTGCTGGTACAAGTGCTGGAGCAATGGTAATGGCAACAGAAATGATTGCTGGTGGTTCTGCAACTGAATCTTTTATTAAAGGTGCGGTTAATATGTATAAAGGTCTTAATTTAATACCTGAACTAATTATCGATACACATTTTATTCAACGTGGTCGTTTTGGAAGACAATCAGAAGCAGTTGCTAAATTCCCTAAACTTATTGGTTTAGGTCTTGCAGAAGATACAGGTTTAATTATTAAAAACGGAAACGATTGTACCGTTATTGGTTCTGGAATGGTTATCGTTTTTGATGGAAGTAAACTTACACATAACAACGAAAAAATATTAGAAAAAGGCACTCCAATGACTATGGCTAATCTTTGTATTCATGTTTTATCTAATAGTGATATGTATAATATTAAAGAAAGAAAGGTTAGTGTTTTGGCTATTGATGCTCCTTTTGTATAGTTCTTAATCACAAAGGTCGCAAGGACAATTGATTTAAAAATTTTGCGAACCTTGCGATTTTTTTCTTTGCGACCTTTGCGGTTAAGATTATTTGTAAATTAAAACAACTTCATTACCATCTGAAGTTTTACTTGCACGATACATTCCCTCAGTATTAAAAGGCATAGCGATATTTCCGTTTTTATCCACTGCAATTAATCCGCCATCGCCACCAATTTCTAAAATTCTTTTGTTTATTACTTCTTTGGAAGCTTCTTTAACGGAAAGATTTTTAAATTCCATTAAGCAAGAAACATCGTAAGCAACTACACCACGAATAAAAAACTCACCCGAACCTGTACAAGAAACTGCACAAGTTTTATTATTTGCATAATTTCCTGCACCAATCATTGGCGAATCTCCAACGCGACCATATTTTTTATTGGTCATTCCGCCAGTAGAAGTTGCTGCAGCAATATTACCATCTTTATCACAGGCAACCGCGCCAACAGTACCAAATTTAGAATCTTTTTTAACCGAATGATCTAACTGAAAACTATCCGTACCTCTAATTTCTAACCATTGTTGATGTCTTAACTCGTCATAAAAATAGGCGTCATTTTCTAATTTGTAATTGTGTTTTTTTGCAAATTCCATTGCGCCTTTTCCTGCTAAAAAAACGTGTTCACTTTTATTCATCACATCTTTTGCTAAAGAAATGGGATTTTTAATACCACTTATTAAAGATACTGCTCCAGCATTTAATGTTTTTCCGCACATAATACTTGCGTCCATTTCATGAGTTTCGGTTGCTGTAAAAACCGAACCTTTACCTGCATTAAATAAAGGAGAATCTTCTAAAATAATTACTGCTTGTTCCACGGCATTATTTGCAGAACCACCATTTTCTAAAATTTTGTAACCTGATTCTAATGCTTTTTGCAGAGCAGATTTATATGCTTTTTCTAATTCTGGAGTCATCATTCCTTTTACTAAAGTTCCTGCGCCGCCGTGAATTGCTATAGAGAATTTATCCATTTACTTTTTATGTTTTAACCCTTCAAGGGTTTTAAACCCTTGAAGGGTTGTTTTGTTTCTAAAACGGAAAATTACAAA
>CAYQTF010000232.1:0-2804 GCA_964420345.1 uncultured Flavobacteriaceae bacterium | reverse complement strand
TATATTTACACACATTATAAGGTGTTTTTTACAAATTTATTTTATATTTGCATAAATAATTTGTTTATGTTAAGTCGAAGTATAGAAAAAATTGTAAAAGTAGCCCTAAATATTTCACCATTAGTATTGTTAAGTGGCGCAAGACAAGTAGGCAAATCGACTTTAGCAAAAAGTATTTGTACAAATTACATTGTGTTAGATAATGTTTTCGTTCGGTTAAATGCCATTGAAAACCCTATTGATTTTATAAAAAACATAAAAAAACCAACATGTATAGACGAAATACAAAAAGCACCAAATTTGTTAGAGTCTATAAAATTATATGTAGATAATGACAGAAAAAACGGTGATTTTTTATTGACAGGTTCTGCAAATATTTTTGATTTAAAAGGAACAAAAGATACGTTAGCAGGTAGGATTATAGAATTAAATTTATTGCCTTTTAGTGCAAAAGAAATCAATGAAAAGCCTGATGAAAATTGTATTGATAAATTGTTTAACAATGACTTTGAAAACGAAATAATCTCAGACACAAAATTATATAATCGCATATTAAATGGTGGTTTCCCAGAAATATTAAAATTAAATTCTAACTTAGAAAAACGCTTGTGGTTTAGTTCTTATATAAGTACTTATATAGAAAGGGACGCAAGAGAAATTGGCGAAATAAGAGAAATAAATAATTTTTTTAAATTTATAAATGTAGTTGCGCCAAGAAGTGCAACACTTTTACATAAAGCAAACATTTCATCGGATATCGACATAAAAAGCGAAACCATTTCTAATTTTATTAGCATATTAGAAACTATTTTTCAAATAAAAGTAGTACAACCATATTTTGAAAATATTGGAAAACGATTTGTAAAAGCACCAAAACTATTTTTAACAGATACAGGTATTATGTCGCACTTGTTAAAAATAACAACAATAGAAGAACTGAAAAATTCAAATTATAAAGGACAACTATTTGAGACATTTATTTTTCAAGAACTATTAAAACATATTGGTTATAGTACTAAAGAGACCGAAATTTATCATTATAGAACATCTGATAAAAAAGAAATTGATTTTATATTAACACAAGGCGATAATTTACTTGCTATTGAAGTTAAATCTTCAAATAATGTAAGTAAAAAGGATTTTAAGCATATTGTAGAATTTCAAAATAAATCTAAAAAAAATATAACAGGTATTGTTTTTTATACGGGGAATATGGTGTTAAATTTTAGCGATGAAACTCATAAACGATTTGCTTTACCTTTTGATTTTTTGTTTTAAAAACAAGATATTCATTCTGTCATTGGCGGAATTTATTTATCAAATACAGCAAGTCAAAAACTACACGAAAAAAATTGGATTTAAATTTAATAATTGGATAAATATTTGTTATTGGCAGTTGGTATTGAAAAAGTAGTTCCCTAACTCAAAATACAGTTTCACCATAAAAATTTGCTACTTTACTAATTCTTACTTTTATAAAAGTGTAAATAAATTTAGTTTTGAATAACTTAAAAACCTAAATCATGAAAAACAGTTGTTTAATTATCCTATTATTAATTACATTCTTTGGTTCATTATCACAAGAAATACCAACAATAAAAACAGATAAATCCACTTTAGGATTACAAAAACTAAACATAAAAGTTGAAGTTATTGGTAATATAGCAACGACTACTTATGACATGCTTTTTTACAATCCAAAAAATAGGATTTTAGAAGGTGAATTATCTTTTCCGTTAGGTCAAAATCAAAGCGTGACTAAATTTGCATTAGATTTAAATGGCAATTTAAGAAATGCGGTTATTGTGGAAAAAGAATTAGGTAGAGTTGCTTACGAAAGTACAATTAGACAAAAAATTGACCCTGCATTATTAGAACAAACAAAAGGAAACAATTATAAAGCAAGAATTTATCCGATACCAGCAAAAGGCACTAAACGTGTAGTTTTAAGTTTTCAACAAGAACTAACAAGTAATAAAAAGCAGCATCAGTATCATTTGCCTTTAAATTTCAATAAAAAAATAGATGTTTTTAATCTTGAATTTACTGTTTTAAAGCAAAGTACAACACCTATAATTACTACGGAATACAAAGATGATTTAAGATTCAAAAAATGGAATGAAAATTATACATTAACTTTTAATAAGAATAATTTCACGCCTAATAAAGTCATTAATATTACCATTCCAAATGCCTTTGAAGAAGAAAAAATCATAACAAATAACGATTACTTTTATTATTATAAAACATTAGAATCTAATACAAAACAGAAAGAAAAAGTTTCTAAAATCATGTTGCTTTGGGATGTTTCTCTTTCTATGAAAAACCGTAGTGTCGATAAAGAGCTTTTAGTTTTACAAAATTATGTAACACATTTAAATAAGGTTGAAATTACGGTAAGAAAATTCAGCAACACTTTAATAGAAGAAAAAAGTTTTGAAATAAATAACGGCAATAGTGATGCGTTAAAAACATATTTAAAAAATTCGGTTTATGATGGTGCGACATCCTATCAAAATATTTTAAACTTTAAAAAAAGTTATAAAGAATGTTTGCTTTTCACAGACGGAATGGACAATTTAGGTGTCTTTAATGCTATTAAAAGAACACCAATATATATAATAAATAGTTTAGCATCTGCAAATCATAATTCATTAAATAAAATTGCTTTAAAGTCAGATGGAAATTATATTAACTTAAATATTCTATCTCAAGAACAAGCAAACAATTTATTAGTTAATGAAACATTTCGATTTTTAGGAATAAAACAGTTTAACGAAAACGAGTTAGAAATATATCCAAAA
>CAYQTF010000231.1:0-2880 GCA_964420345.1 uncultured Flavobacteriaceae bacterium | reverse complement strand
AAGATTTTTTACCATTATTAGGTACCGATTATGTAGAATTGTATGTTGGTAACGCAAAACAATCGGCACATTTTTACAAAACTGCATTCGGTTTTCAATCCGAAGCCTTTGCAGGTTTAGAAACAGGTTTAAAAGACCGTGTTTCTTATGTGTTGAAACAAGGTAAAATCCGTTTAGTTTTAACAACACCACTTGATGAAGATGGCGAAATAAATGCACACATCAACAAACATGGCGATGGCGTAAAAGTAATGGCACTTTGGGTAGAAGATGCTACAAAAGCATGGGAAGAAACCACCAAACGTGGCGCAAAATCTTACATGAAACCAACCGTGGAAAAAGATAAAGATGGCGAAGTAGTTCGTTCTGGTATTTATACTTATGGCGAAACCGTACATATTTTTGTAGAACGTAAAAACTATAAAGGTATCTTTTTACCAGGTTATCAAAAATGGGAATCACATTATAACCCAGAACCAGTAGGTTTAAATTTTATTGATCATATGGTTGGTAATGTTGGTTGGGGCGAAATGAAACAATGGTGTGATTTTTATGCGAAAGTAATGGGTTTTGCACAAATTATTTCTTTTACAGATGATGATATTTCTACTGAATTTACAGCATTAATGTCTAAAGTGATGTCTAATGGTAACGGAAGAATAAAATTCCCAATAAACGAACCAGCAAAAGGAAAAAAGAAATCACAAATTGAAGAGTATTTAGATTTTTATAAAGGTTCAGGTGTACAACATATTGCCGTTGCAACAGATGATATTATAAAAACAGTATCCGCAATGCGTGACCGTGGCGTAGAGTTTTTATATGTACCAGATACTTATTACGATGATTTAATAGAGAGAGTCGGCGAAATTGATGAAGACGTGGAAGTTTTAAAAAAGCACGGTGTTTTAATTGATCGAGATGAAGAAGGTTATTTATTGCAACTTTTCACTAAACCTGTTGTAGATAGACCTACTATGTTTTTTGAAGTTATACAACGTAAAGGAGCGCAATCTTTTGGTGTTGGTAATTTCAAAGCTTTATTTGAAGCAATTGAAAGAGAACAAGAAAATCGTGGTACTTTGTAAAATTTGAGGGCTAACAATAAAAAATTACTTGATTTTATCAAATATTTTCTCGGACTTTACAACGATTATATATGAAAAATTAAAACGATTTTATATATAAACGTTACCCACAATTTAAAAACCAGAAATTCCATTCAAAAAATGAGAAACGCACAATTATTTTTATTAGTAATAACCTTAGTTACATCTTCAAATAAACTAACAGCCCAATCCAACAAGAAATTAACTTCTCTAGAGTTAGAAAATTGGTTTAAAGCAGACTTAGAAAAAGATTCTATTGCAGGAATAAGTTTTAAAAAAGCTAAGGAGTTTTTAAAAAACAAAAAAACCGAACCTGTTGTTATTGGCCTCATAGAAACTAGCATAGATATTTCTCATAGAGACTTAAAAAACTGGATTTGGAAAAATCAAGATGAAATAAAAGATAATGGAATTGATGACGACAATAATGGCTATATAGATGATGTAAACGGTTGGAATTTCATAGGGAATCTGACAACATTAAACTATGAATATGAGAGAATCATTATGAATCCTAAGCTAGTTAACGATAAGTCGTTATTGAAAAAAGCAAAAAAGGAGTATAAAACATTCTTGAAGGAAATTACCAAAGATTACAAAGATGGGATTAAAACTCTAAAATTTTTAAAAGAAAGAGATAAGAGACTTACAGATTATTTCAAAAGAGAAGATTACACCTTAGAAGATATACTCAATATTGAAACTGATAATGAAAATATAAAAAAGGATATAAAAAGTATTAAAGAGCGCATAAAATTTTCAAAACTTGCTTTTGGTAAAGAGGTAGATATAAAAGTCCCTTATTATATCAAAAATCAAATTTTAGCGACTAAAAAATATAAAAAAGAGGATAGTATTATAGTCTCAGGTCAATCAATTAAAAGTGATTATAGAAAAAATTTAGGCGACGATTTAGAAAATTTAAGTGATAAACAATATGGAAATAATAATGTTAACACTTACATAGACGAAGAGCACGGAACTCACATATCTGGTGTTTTGGTTGCAAATAGTATTTCAAAAAACTACAGTTTAATGCCACTAAGAATTAACGGAAGTGTTGGCGATGAACACGATAAAGATGTAGCATTATCCATTAGATATGCAGTTGATAATGGAGCTCAAGTTATTAATGCAAGTTTTGAAAAGTACTATTCGCCTTATAGTAATTGGGTTTATGAAGCTATTAAATACGCAGAAGAAAAAGATGTGTTAATTATTATTGCAGCTGGTAACTATAGTCTTAATAGAGATGAAACTTTAGTTTTTCCTAATGACAATAAAGGTTTAGACACCGAATTTACAACTAATGTAATTGTCGTTGGTTCATCAAAGCCTTATTATGGAAAACATCTTTTAAGTTACTTCTCAAATTATGGAAAAGATAATGTAGATATCTTTGCACCAGGAAATAGAATCTATTCTATGTTGCCTAAAAATAAATATGGATTTAAAAGCGGAACTTCTATGGCTGCAGCAATGGTTACAGCAATAGCAACAACTATTCGCTCATATTACCCTAATCTATCAGCAAAAGAAGTTAAAGGAGTGATTCTCAATTCCGGAACTAAAATAGATTTTGAGGTTAACATTCCTAGTAAACGTAATAAAAGCGTAAATTTCGCTGAACTTTGTAAATCTAGTAGTATTGTGAACTTTTACAATGCTGTTATACTTGCCGAAAAATTGAGCTTGAAAAAATAAAAACTGTGGGTAAAATAAATAGGACTATGAGCGGTCTGAAAGACCGAGCGATTAGTCCGATGTTGAA
>CAYQTF010000230.1:0-2948 GCA_964420345.1 uncultured Flavobacteriaceae bacterium | reverse complement strand
TTGCAAAAGTAGGTAAACATTGATAAAAAATGCGTTAGATTACTATCCATTCGGTATGACCGTACCTAATCGGAATTATTCAAGCCCAAGTTATAGATATGGCTTCCAAGGTCAAGAAAAAGATGATGAGATTAAAGGGAATGGAAATAGTATAAATTATAAGTTTAGAATGCACGACCCGAGAGTTGGAAGGTTCTTTGCTGTGGATCCATTAAGTCCTCAATACCCTCATTATACACCATATTCATTTAGTGGTAATAAAGTAATTGCTTTTATGGAATTAGAAGGACTGGAAGAACTTGATTTTAAAGTACATATGGCTATTCATCAAGGTAAACCTCTTACGGGAATTGTTTCATATACCTTTGATTGGTATAACGATAAGGCTAAATCAAAAGTAGATGCTGCAGGTAGAGGAATTGATAATTTTATACAAGGTATCGCTCCAATTAGACCAAATACTCAAGAAGAAATGAAAATGGTCGAAGATGCTGGTGGTCATTGGGAGTTTTTTAAGCAAACCCCAAGTAGAATAAAAAAAATTCCTGAGAATGTATCTAAAGCAATTAATCAATATAAAGAAATTCAAGAATTTGGAACTGTTGAAGAAAAAATTGAATCAAATGTAACTTTAGTTGGAACACTTGTTTCTGTTCTTAAAGGAAAAACACCAAAAGGTTCATTATTAAAAGTTGCACAAGCAGGTTTTAATCCAAAGACAGGAATTGTATCTTGGATTAATAAGATTAAAAATATAAAAATTGAAATCCCTTTACCTAAAAGTTTTGAACAAGTTAAAGTTACAGGTAGTAAGGCAGATGTATTTAAAAAGAAAGGTAAAAAAGAATGGATAACTCCAGATTTAGACGGTCATAATAATGGGTTTTGGAAAAAAGCAAAAGGTAAAGCAGAAAATTTATTTAAAAAAGAAACAAGAGAAGGAACATATAATGCGGATTTATCAGAAAGAATAGGGGGTTGATTATGAGAAAATATATAAAGAGAAAATATATTCCTATAACAAAGTATAATCCATTATATAGAGATGAAAATGGATCATATAATAAAGAAGATTGGACATCATATTCTGAAATAGGAAAAAAATTTAATGGAAAAATTTTAACATTAGAATACTACTTAAAAATTGAAAATAAATATATAGAAGCTTTTTTTAAAATGACTGCTTTTTTTAAAACAAAAAAAATTAAAATTAGTTATTTAAATAAACATCAAATAATCGACCAAATTAAAGAGCATAATGATGAAGATTTGATTCAAACATTTTCCAGTCTTAATTTAAAAAGCACAATATCAATTAAAGATAAACAATTAATTATTGAAATAATTAAGTTAGTTTTAAGAGAGTATATAGAAATTGAATTATTAATTCATAGTGAATCAAGAAGTGAAGTAATATTTGGTTTTGATTTTTATATGTACTTAAAGACAAATCTAAATGTAAATTCAATGCTAAAGGATATTAATAAGAATGGATTGTTCGCTGAACGGTAAGGTAATGGTACAGATTAGTTGGTTGTAAAAAATTAAAAACTAAACTACAGAAAGACAGTAAGTTAGAAATATAAATCAGTCTAAAAAAGGTGTACATTAACATCTTTTTTATTACAAACGCATTTAATAGGTTTAAAATGCGTTTTTTTGCTCTTCATAGTTCAAATTAGCTGATAGAAAAAATATAAAACGAACTTTAGCAAACACATTTACTCAAATTAAAAAAGAGAATAATGAACTGTAATAAATGTAAAGGTTTAGCCGTTAAAAATGGTAAACAAAAAAATGGCAGATAACGTTACTATTATAAACGTTGTAAAATTAGTTTTCAACGAGCATATAAATATAATGCATATGATAAAAACACTAATAAAGACATTGTTTCTTTTTTAAAAGAAAGCGTAGGAATAAATGCAACAGCAAGACTTTTAAAAATATCAAAAGTTACGGTACTAAGTAGAATAAAGAAAATAGCAGATAATATTATAAAACCAAAATTCACAGAACAGAATCAATATTACGAAATAGATGAAATGCGAATTGTAATAAGAGATAAACAAAACCAAGCAGGAATTTCTGCGGACGTTACAAAAGGAATTAAAGAAATGCTAAAAGATACTTTTATTAAAGTAGTAAAAACTAAAACAACAACTTCCTCTTTCTCAACTTCTGTTAATAGGTTCAATTAAAGATAGATAAGCAGAAAAACTGAATAAGGCTATTGGTTAGTTAAAACAAATCAAAACCATCATTTAGATGCATAAAGTGCATGTCTAGATCTTCTAAATTATCCGAAAAACTATCTAAATTATTTTTGTTTTTCAGAATTTTATCAATCGCTTTCACGGCTTTTTTAAAGCGAATTTCTTTATCGCCTTTTAATAAAATATAGTTTTTGTTGTGTTTTTTTAGAGCGTTTTCGAAAGCAGTAAACATTTCTAATCTTTGCTCTGGTTTATCGCGTAAATCATCTGCTTCCCAAGGTGTATCTACATAAGTTAATAAGTATAAATCGTATTGATTTTTTTTTGCTGCTTCATCTAAATTTTCATCTACAAAACCGCCATAATATTCTTGCGAATAAACTTTGGTTTCTAACAAATCGGTATCGCAAATTAAGATTTTATCTGCTTTTTTTGCCAAGTTATTTTCTAATTTCATTTGCCCGATTGCTATCGGGATTAAATCAGAATTTTCGCAAGTTTTACGGTAATTATTCCATTTATCTTGTAAATATTCACGTGCAAATTCTGGTGCCCAAACAGTATTATAATGTCTTGCTAATTGTTGTGAAAGTGTTGTTTTACCGGTAGATTCTGGTCCAAACAAAACTATTTTTACAATATTTGCTTCTTGTTGTTTAAGATTTTTTTCCATTGTTTATATCCTTGAAATGCTAAAACTAAAAATACGGCATATTGTATGCCTGTAAAACC
>CAYQTF010000229.1:0-2959 GCA_964420345.1 uncultured Flavobacteriaceae bacterium | reverse complement strand
ACTTTTATAGTAAAATATTTGGTTCTCTACTACTCCCGAAGTCATAGAATACGAAATGACATTCATTTTTAATTCCATTATCCTGAGACTTTGGGAGCAACAGAGCTAGAAACTTTATTGAGGCGAAAGATAAAAACCTTGGTAAACATTAAAAAGGAGTGTAATAACACACAATTAATTACTACGAGTTTTGGAAACTGTTTTACTGGTCGCAAAAGTAGTAATAAAACGTGTTTTAATTAATTTTCTATTTTTGGGTTTAAACACTACTGCATTTTACTTTATAGAATAATATTTTGCAAAACAAAATATTTATAATATCTTTGTAAAACAGAATTAAACATATGAGAATATTAACCTTTAAAAAAATTAACAAATTTATAAAAAAACATGCCAATTCTGACGCATCATTAAAAGATTGGTATTTTAAAACAAAAAGAAGTGAATGGGATAAATTAACAGATATAAAACAAACTTTTAATAGTGTTGATTATGTAGGTAATAATCGTTATGTATTCGATATTAAAAAAGGAAGTTATAGACTTGTTGCTATTGTTATTTTCGCATCAAAAAAAGTCTATATTAGATATATTGGAACACATGCTGATTATGATAAAATAGATTGTAAAAACATATAATTATGAGAACTATACAAAACAAAAAAGAATACGAGACTATTTGTGATAGGGTGGAAGAGTTATTGGCAATAGTTGGTAATGACACTCCAACGAATAATAAAAATTTTATTGAATTAGAGTTACTTTCGGATTTAGTTATAGATTATGAAGAGATTCATTACCCAATTAAAACGCCAAGTTTAATAGATGTAATAAAACTACGCATGTATGAACGTGGGTTAAATCAGAAAAAGTTATCAGAACTTTTAAATCTTAGTACATCTAGGATTAGTGAGTATTTAACAGGTAAAAATGAACCTACATTAAAAGTAGCACGAGATATTAGTATTAAATTAGATATTGACTCTGATATTATTTTAGGAATTTAAACAGCAGTTGGCTTGATAAATCGAACTAATCCCGCTTTTTCAGCGGGATATTGGTTTAATACCTCGACCCTTTTATCACGTCTTTAGCGTGATGGATTTCCCGACACTTTGCGACTATTATTGGGTTCAGGACTTGCTTTGAGGTTTAATACCTTTTATTAATTCCTTTTAAATTTGGTTTAGACTATTAAAATCTTTTATAATATACGAAGATAAAATTATCAATAAAAAACTTATTCATACCAATAATTTTGAAATACCAAAAGGCAAATTGCTATGGTGTTTACTTATCGGCGAAGCACAAGGAAAAATGAAATGGTATTATACGGGAGAAGAAGTTAAAGTCAGAATGAAAAACATAATAAAAGAATTGAATAAATGATAAATCTAAATTATCAATTGTTTGTCAGTAATAATGACAGTAATAAAAATACAAAATATTTATAATCAAATGATTATAAGTATTTTTTGTACTCAAGGCGGAAATTTAATCATGATTTTATAGTATTGATTGTCAGTATATTACGAAAGCATTTTTAAATCGTTACCAAATTCGTTGCCAAATATTATTTTTTATGTGTTTAATTTTATCTAACTTTATGCTAATTTACATATAAATTTTAAAACCTTTTACTTCTTATAATTTATAAAAACAGAATTTGGTCTATAAAATTAGATTTATAACCCGAAATATGCTTATTTTTGGGTTATAAATAATATAAATATAACCCAATGGCTTATAAAACTTGGAATTGGACACTTAAAAACTGGGCTAATTTCACTTTCGATAAAGATATTCTTAAAAATTTAGAATATAAATTCACTCAAAATAAAGGCACAGTTTTAGGTGTTCTAAAGCATTTTAGCGATAATTCAAAAAATGAGTTGCTGGTAGAAATATTAAGTAATGAAGCAATAAAAACTTCCGAAATCGAGGGAGAATACTTAAATAGAGAAAGTGTACAATCCTCTATAAAAAGAAACCTTGGTTTAAAAGCAGATAACAGAAAAGTGCCACCAGCAGAATATGGTATTTCTGAAATGATGGTTGATTTATACCTTAATTTTAGCAAACCATTATCACATAACCAACTTTTTGAATGGCATAAAATGATTACCAACGGCAGACGTGATTTAACCGATATTGGTAGATATAGAACGCATAAAGAACCTATGCAAGTTGTATCTGGTAGATTAGATAAACCAACGGTACATTTTGAAGCGCCACCATCAGAGAAAATGCAATCAGAAATGGAGCAATTTATTACTTGGTTTAATGCTATTCATTATAAAAATAACAAATTAGATATGTTTCCTTTAATTAAAGCAGGAATATCGCATCTTTATTTTGTAAGTATTCACCCATTTGAAGATGGTAACGGAAGAATTGGTAGAGCAATAGTCGAAAAATCCATTGCTTTAAGTACAAAACAACCAACTTTAATTTCGCTATCACAAATGATAGAAACAAATAAAAAAGATTATTACAATTCATTAGAAGACCACAATAAAACTTTAGAAATTACCGATTGGCTTACTTATTTTGGGCAAACTATCATAGATGCTCAAGAAGACACTTTAAAACGAATTGATTTTTTAATTGAAAAAACAAAATTTTCCGATAAGTATTCAAATCAATTAAATGAACGTCAATTAAAAGTAGTGAAACGACTTTTTGATGTAGGACATACTGGTTTTATAGGTGGATTAAGTGCTAATAATTATATGAAAATTGCAAAAACATCAACATCAACTGCTACAAGAGATTTAAATGATATGGTAGATAAACAAATTTTAATTAAGACAGGTGTTTTAAAAAGCACCAGGTATGTACTTAATATTAAAAAGATGTAAATTATACTTTTTTATTGTTTGTTTTATTTTGGTGTAAGTTTTGCTTTATTTTGGCATACCAATAAATACAAGGGTTTGAAAACATACTATATATAACCA
>CAYQTF010000228.1:0-2968 GCA_964420345.1 uncultured Flavobacteriaceae bacterium | reverse complement strand
TTAGTTAGGAGACGGAAGACGAGTGTTCTTTAATCGTAAAAGTCACAAAAAGAAATCAAAAGTTATGTATTTTTATTCACGAATAACGGTTTTTAAATAACTAAATACTATCTTATTCTTCAAAAACGTCTTTTAGTTTTAATTTTAGTTTAGGAAATATGTTGACAGGTACTTCTGTAAAACCATTGAACTCATTATATATACCAACAGAATCGTATTTACTCTTTTTATTTAGTAAAAACACTTCTATACTTTTTGCATCTGGGTTTACAATCCAATATTCTTTTACGCCATTTTCTTGATATAGATTGTGTTTTTCGTTGTAGTCTTTTTTTGCAGTACTTGGTGATAGTATTTCAATAATTAAATCTGGAGCACCAATGCAACCTTTTTTGTCAATTTTAGTTTTATCACAAATGACACTAATATCTGGTTGCACAACGGTTGTTATCTGGTTGTCATTATCATCTTTATTTTTTATTAGTCTTACATCAAACGGTGCGTGAAATAATTTACATTCTCTTTTATTTTTTCTTAAATAACTTTCAAATAAGAACTCACAATTAGAACTAATTAATTGATGCCCGCTTTGTGGTGCTGGACTCATTTTGTAAATGAATCCTTTTATTAGTTCTACACGTTTTTTAAACTGCCATGTTAAATAATCTGCATAAGTATATTGCTTACTAAAATCTAATTGATTGATATCGTAAATAAAGTTACTTGGTGATAGTTTATATTCTGTAGAATTTTCTTCTACTTTATTTTTTGGCATAATAATGAGTTTGAATAAATCAATAAACAAAGGTAGTAAATTAATTTTGATTACTAATTCTGCCAAAATGTCGTAAAACTGACAGCATTATTAGAATAATTGACTTGGCATAAAGATTGACAAAGTACTATTGAGTTTAAAAATCAAAATCAATAAAAAAATAAATATAAAGTTATGAGTAAAATAATAGGAATAGATTTAGGTACAACCAACTCTTGTGTTTCTGTAATGGAAGGAAAAGAACCAGTTGTAATCCCTAATGCAGAAGGTAAGCGTACAACACCATCAATAGTTGCCTTTATAGAAGGTGGCGAACGTAAAGTTGGTGATCCAGCAAAAAGGCAAGCAGTTACAAACCCAACAAAAACGATTGCATCTATCAAACGTTTTATGGGTAATAAGTTTTCTGAATGTAAAGTAGAAATAGACAGAGTGCCTTATAAAGTAGTAAAAGGAGATAATGATACACCAAGAGTAGATATTGATGGTAGATTATATACGCCACAAGAAATTTCGGCAATGGTTTTACAGAAAATGAAAAAAACTGCCGAAGATTATTTAGGAACTGAAGTTAAAGAAGCGGTAATTACTGTACCAGCATATTTTAACGATGCACAAAGACAAGCAACAAAAGAAGCAGGTCAGATTGCAGGTTTAAAAGTAGCACGTATCATAAACGAACCAACTGCAGCAGCATTAGCGTATGGTTTTGACAAAGCAAACGAAGATAAAGTAATTGCAGTTTACGATTTAGGTGGTGGAACTTTTGATGTTTCGATCTTAGAAATTGGTGATGGCGTTTTTGAAGTATTATCGACTAATGGTGATACACATTTAGGTGGTGATGATTTTGACCAAGTAATTATAGATTGGTTAGCAGAAGAATTTAATAAAGCAGAAGGAATTGATTTACGTAAAGACCCAATGGCTTTACAACGTTTAAAAGAAGCAGCTGAAAAAGCAAAGATTGAATTATCATCTGCAACACAAACAGAAATCAATTTGCCTTATGTTACTGCAACAGCATCTGGACCAAAACATTTAGTTAAAACATTAACTAGAGCAGCGTTTGAGAAATTAGCAGACACTTTAATTAAACGTTCTATGGCACCAGTTGCAAAAGCGTTAAAAGATGCGGATTTAAAAATTGACGAGATTGATGAAGTAATTTTAGTTGGTGGTTCTACAAGAATACCGATTATTCAAGAAGAAGTTAAAAAATTCTTTAAGAAAGAACCAAATAAATCTGTAAATCCAGATGAAGTTGTATCTATTGGTGCAGCAATTCAAGGTGGTGTTTTATCTGGCGATGTAGATGGTATTGTATTGTTAGACGTAACTCCTTTATCTTTAGGTATTGAAACTATGGGTAATGTATTTACTAAATTAATTGATGCAAACACAACAATTCCAACTAAAAAATCACAAGTATTTTCTACAGCAGTTCAAAATCAGCCTTCGGTAGAAATTCATGTTTTACAAGGTGAAAGAACAATGGCGCCAGATAATAAAACAATTGGTCGTTTTCATTTAGATGGTATTCCACCAGCACCAAGAGGTGTTCCTCAAATTGAAGTAACTTTTGATATCGACGCAAACGGAATTATAAACGTATCTGCAAAAGATAAAGGTACAGGTAAAGAACATAATGTTAGAATTGAAGCTTCGTCTGGTTTAACAGATGAAGATATCGAAAAAATGAAAGCAGACGCTGAAGCACACGCAGATGCAGATAAAATAGCTAAAGAAACTGCCGAAAAAATTAATGGTGCAGATTCTATGATTTTTCAAACTGAAAGTCAATTAGAAGAGTTTGGTGATAAATTATCAGACGATAAAAAAGGGCCAATTAATGATGCTTTAACCGAATTAAAAGCAGCGCACGAATCTAAAGATATTTCTCAAATTGATACTGCTATGGAGAAAATTAATGAAGCATGGAAAGTGGCTTCAGAAGAAATGTACAAAGCAGAGCAAGAAGCACAAGGCGCTACAGGAACAGAACCTCAAGCAGATGCAACCGATCAACAAGCAGATAATGTTGAAGATGTTGATTTTGAAGAAGTAGAAGAGGTAGAAGAAAAAAAGTAATAATTTTATTTAATAATTTCCGTAGTAACGTGATATAAAACGTCACAAAAGAAATTAAATAAATCAAGGTTTCAATTAAAGTGAAACCTTGACTATTTTAAA
>CAYQTF010000227.1:0-3010 GCA_964420345.1 uncultured Flavobacteriaceae bacterium | reverse complement strand
CTGAATACTGAATACTGAATACTGAATACTGAATACTGAATACTGAATACTGAATTAATCTTGCAAAGCAAAAACTTTACGTAATAAATCGGTTGACCTACTATTAATATTAGATCTAATTTTTAATTCTTCTTTACTAACCATTAAAAACACACCTTTTAATGCTTGGTTAGTGACATAGTCTGTTAAATCAGGGTTTACATTATTAGTTAACGGAAGCGCATTATATTTAGTAATTAAATTAGACCAAATTCTGTCTGCACCTACTTTTTTAAACGAATTATTAATAATCGGATTAAATTTAGTGTACAATGCTTGTGTAGTTTTTGTTTTTAAGTACGAAGTTGCTGCTTCTTTATTGCCAAGTAAAATATTTTTAGCATCAGCAAATGTTAATCCTTTAATTGCATTTACAAAAATTGGTGTTGCTTCGCCAACGGCATCTTCTGCAGCACGGTTTAATACTTTTAAACCTTCATCTGCTAAACTACTTAAACCAATTCTGCGTAATGTTCTATCCACTTTTTTTAACTCTTCTGGTAAAAATATTTTGACCAATTCGTTTTTAAAAAAACCATCTTTTTTAGTTAACGTACTTACTTGATTTGTTATGCCACTTTGTAAAGCTTGCTTTAAACCGCCACCAATTTGTAAATTAGTTAGTGGTTGTACTGTTGGTAATGAATTAACTACCTGTTGCAATTCAGCACAGGCAGTCAACTGAAAAATTACGATTATTACTATTATTTTTTTTATCATTGTTAATTATATTTAGTACAAATATATTAATTTTTGGTTTGCTTTTTGTAATATGCAGTATATTATGATACATTTTTCGAAATTTAGATTCAATAAATACATTGCCATTACCATTTGGCCTGTTATTTTCATTAATAAAAATTATAAAAATGATGAGATTTTAGTTAATCACGAAAAAATTCATTTAAAACAACAAATAGAGTTATTATGGTTGCCATTTTTTATTTGGTATTTTATTGAATTTTTTATTCGATTAATGCAATTTCGAAATTGGAACAAAGCATATAGAAATATATCTTTTGAAAGAGAAGCATATCAAAACGAATATAATCCAAATTATTTATTAACTCGTAAACGATTTGAATTTCTTAAATATTTGTAATTTTACAAAATGGTTTCCTATATTAAAATACAGTATTTTAAAACACCATTTGGTGAATTAATTTTAGGTTCTTATCAAGAGAAATTATGTTTAGCAGATTGGCGTTATCGTAAAATGAGAACTAGTATTGACAATCGTCTAAAAAAAGGTTTAAATTCTGAATTTAAAGAAGAATCTTCCGAAATTATCGAAAAAAGCAAATTACAATTAACCGAATATTTTAATCAAGAAAGAACCAATTTTGATATTGATTTATTATTTATTGGAACCGATTTTCAGAAATCAGTTTGGAAGGAATTAGTAAATATTCCTTTCGGGAAAACATATTCTTATTTAGAACTTTCTAAGCAATTAGGAAATGTTAAAGCAATAAGAGCAGTTGCAACGGCAAATGGTGCAAATGCGATTTCTATATTAGTTCCTTGCCATAGAATCATAGGTTCAGATGGCAAATTAGTTGGTTATGCTGGCGGATTACCTGCAAAAAAGAAACTACTTAAATTAGAAGGTGCTTTAGTGAATAATCAATTGAATTTATTCGATTAAATTATGAAATACAAAAAATATGAAACTGAAAGATTAATCTTTAGACCAACACAAACAGAAGATGCTACATTTATTTTAGAACTACTAAATACACCGCAATGGCTAACAAATATTGGAGATAGAAATGTAAAAACTCTTAAAGATGCTGAAAATTATATTGCAGAAAAAATGCTACCTCAACTTAAAAAATTAGGGTTTTCTAACAATACTGTAATAAGAAAATCGGATAATAAAATAGTTGGTTCTTGTGGTTTGTACAAACGTGACGGATTAGAAAACGTAGATTTAGGTTTTGCATTTTTACCAGAATTCCAAAAACAAGGTTATGCTTTTGAAAGTTCTAAAAAATTAGTTGAAATTGCTTTTTCTGAATTAGATATTACTATTTTAAACGCAATTACAACTAAAGAAAATATTGCTTCACAAAAATTACTTGTAAAATTAGGATTTACTTTTTCTAAAATAATTTCTATCCCAAATGATACTGAAAAATTACTTTTGTTTGAACTTAAGAATGAATTTTTCAATTTACTTCTAATTGTTATTGCGGACTAAAATATTTATTACAATTTCGGCTATTATTTTCGTACTTGTAAGTGCAAGTATTTCATTGACTATCATATAGTTCTTCAAAGAACTTCACTTTTTTCTTATAAGTGCCATTCATTTTTTTGTCAAAATAAACTACTTGAATTCTCTTTTCATTACTTGGTAAAAATTCAAAATCAGGAACATCAGTAAATCTAAATCTTGTTTTATCGAGATTTTTTCCTGCTTGAAGAACTCTTGTTGTATAATGAGGTTCTAAATCTCCATTGGGCATACAGACTATACACATTACTAAAGTATCAAGAGTGTCTTTGTCATAAAGAATTGTTATGAAATAAGAAAGACATATTTTTTCATTTTTCTTTCCTTTGTTATAATGTGAGGGCAATGATGGTTCGTAGTCACGATACTCTTCATTCGCTCCGCCCTTATTTACAATCATTTGACCTTTGTAACTATTTTGGTTTGTTCCAACAAAAATGTTTTTAGTATAATCTCCAATATTTGTTTTCCCTGTTAAAGATGCACTAACAGTTTTAAGGTCAATGTGTATAAAAGCATCTTGTACTTCAAAAAACAAATCTGCTCCAACTGGCGCAGAATTAGGTTGTCCAATTCCTTTCCCATTCAATAGTGAGTAAACAATTCTTTCAGCTCCAACAGCAAAATCGGAAATACCTGATTTATATTTATCCATCCAATCATTTTCGATTTCTGCTTTTGTTTTGAAACCGTATAATAATTCGTCTTCTGCAAATTTTAAAAAGTGGTAGT
>CAYQTF010000226.1:0-3033 GCA_964420345.1 uncultured Flavobacteriaceae bacterium | reverse complement strand
AAGAGAAAACACAAAATCAGTGAAATCTGTGAGTTCTGCGTGAAAACAAATATAGAGAAAGAAAAAATTCGTGTATTCGTGGCAAAAACCATAAAAATGACCAAAAAACTAAAAATATTACTTGCCGAAGACGAAGAAAGTTTAGGTAAAATAGTAAAAGAAAGCTTAGAATTTAAAGGCTTTGAGGTTGTACTTTGTGAAAATGGCGAAGAAGCATATCAAAAATTTAAAATTACAAATCCAGATATTTTGGTGTTAGATGTTATGATGCCCAAAAAAGATGGTTTTACTTTGGCAAAAGAAATTCGATTAGAAAATAAAACCATACCAATACTATTTCTTACTGCAAAATCACAAATCCAAGATGTGGTAAAAGGCTTTAATATTGGCGGAAATGATTACTTAAAAAAACCATTTTCTATGGAGGAATTGGTAGTAAGAATTAAATCATTATTAGACAGAAATCAAGTAGATCTTAAAATTACAAATAGTACAGAAATACCTATTGGAAATTATATTTTTAACCCAAAAAAACAAATTTTAAGTTTTGATAATAAAGCGAATGCACTAACAAGTAGAGAATCCGATTTATTATTAGAATTATACCTCAAAAAAAATGAAATACTAGACAGAAGTTATATTCTTAAAAAACTTTGGGGCAATGATGATTTTTTTAACGCCAGAAGTATGGATGTTTTTATTTCAAAACTTCGTAAGAAATTAAAGAACGATGCTAATATTCAGATTATTAACGTTAGAAGTTATGGTTATAAATTAATTTTTTAGAAATATAAAATTACAAAACCTCCAGAATCAAAATTTCTGCAGAATTCCAGATAATAGAATCGTTTTTTTGTTTGCCAAATAATAATTTTCCGATAGGTGAATTTGTTGAAATCGCAAAATAATTTTCATTTTCAATAGTGATTTTACCTACGCTAGTTGCTAAAAAATAATTTCCGTTAGACGCTTTAATAAGACTGCCTAAACAAGCGTTTTTAGAAGTCTTAGAAATATTTATTTTTTCTAAAGTTAATTTCATTTCTTGAATACTCGCAAATTGTTGTCCTGCTTTTTCCATTTCTAATTGTAACATTGCTCTACCTGTTTCATGCTTATCGCCAGCAGAACTTTTGGTTTCTGACTGTAATGCGTTTTTATTAGAATTAATTGTTTTCTGAATGTTTTGTAAACGATTGGACACGAATAAATTACAATGTTCTAATAATTCTTTTTTAAGTTGGATTGTTGTCATGTTTATTTCTAGCGATTTTTAGTTTAAACTTTAATCAATCAACTCTCTTTAACAAACTATCACCTAATTCAATAAATGCATTTTTACCTTCATTACTTAAAGTAGTTTTTTCTAAACTTTTGTAGGCTAATTGCGTATAGTTTTCTACTTCATTTTTTATATAGTTATCCGTTTTATATTTTTTGTAAAATGCGGTAACTTTTTCAATTTTTGTGATTGAATTTTCGGTAGTAGAAAATAATTTTTGCAATACTATTTTATCTTCCTTATTTGCTAACTCTAAAGTTTTTAAATATAAAAAGGTTTTTTTATTTTCTAAAATATCGCCGCCAATTTTTTTACCAAAAGTTGCTACATTTCCAAAAGTATCTAGATAATCATCTTGTAACTGAAAAGCAATTCCTAAATTTAAGCCAAATTGATAAATATTTTCAACATCTTCTTTTGAAGCATTAGCAATTAAAGTTCCCATTTTTAAAGCGCAACCAACCAAAACTGCTGTTTTATAGGTAATCATTTTAATATATGCTGCAATAGTAACGTCGTTTCTAGTTTCAAAATCAATATCGTATTGTTGCCCTTCGCATATTTCTAAAGCAGTTTTGTTAAAAATTATCATGAGTTCCTTAAACAAATTAGCATCATAACTTTCTAATAATTTGTTTGCATAAATCAACATAGCATCACCAGAGAGAATACCTGTGTTTTCATTCCATTTTTTATGAACCGTTTGTTTGCCTCTTCTAAGCGCTGCATGATCCATAATATCATCATGTATTAAAGTAAAATTATGAAAAACCTCGATTGCCAAAGAAGCATTTAAAGCATTTTTGTAATTACCTTTAAATAATTCACAAGCCATTAAAGTTAAAATTGGTCGTAACCTTTTACCACCTAAATTTAAGATATAACTTATTGGTTGGTATAAATTTTTTGGTTCTTTAACTGTGATTTCTTCAGAAAGATAGTTAAGGAAAATTTCTTTGTATGTTGCTAAATTCAAGTAATAAATTTTGGTAACTATATACATCTTTACACTAAAATAAATTATTTAGTGTAATTATATATTCTAATTTTTCTTTTTGTTTGGGTCGTGAATATCAATATCAATTACGTTGATATTATTTTCAGAAAAATACTTATCTCTAATCTCTATACCGAAAATAATATCAAAATCAGATAAATTATAACCTTTGCTAAAAGCATACTTCTTTATAATATCAAAGTCATCTTCTGATATATATTTAGAGTATTTATTTCCTAACTGAAAGCAAAATTCTTGTATATCATAAGGATTATTCTCTTCTTTTAAAGCGTTTTTTATTTCTTTTAGTAGGTTACTCCAGTTTCTGTCTATTGCTCTTTTTATATAAATGTCCTTAGACACTTTTACACCTTTTTCAGTTAAAGAAACTGGACTATGTGATTTAGCAAATTGACTTTTTTCTTGTCTTATAACGCTAATAAAAGCTTTGATTTCTGAAATGTCTTCTTTTATTTTGTCTATGTTATTTTCGAGTTTCTCTACACCACTAAACTTTTCTACTATTTTCCCTGACTTAAATACTAACCAAAAAACTAAACATAAAAGAGCAAATACGAAACCGAAACTTCCGTATTCACTTGTTAATAACTCTCTTAAAAAATCCAACATATAAAACCCTTTTTTTATGGTTTACAAATATACACATATTTTGTAATAATAACACCACATTATAATTTACAAAATATTTATTAAATTAAGAACGTATATATAAAAATATTATTATAAAAATTTT
>CAYQTF010000225.1:0-3036 GCA_964420345.1 uncultured Flavobacteriaceae bacterium | reverse complement strand
CAAACAATTCTAGTCACTTTATTACCAATCGCCATATTAATAGTTTTAATTTCCTTAGCATCTAACTTTTTTAACGATGCGGACATACTTTTAACGTTCTCTTTTTTAGAAACTAAAGAGGTAAACCATTTACAGTTTTCTTTAAAAAACGAACTTTGATATAAATAATTATGCAAAAATGCTTTTTCGCCACCTTTATACCAAAGTTCATTATTATTGCCACTAAAATTTCTTTGAGTAGATTCTAAACCTAAGTTTTCTTGTTTGCGTTTATTTGCATTTTGCGCTTCTTCTAAAGATTTAAAAAATGGCGGATTGCATATAGAAGCAGTAAATTTATCGTTCGGTTTTATTATTCCGTTAAGGATATTGTTTTTATCTTCTTGAAAACGTAATTTTATAGTTTCACTTAATTTATTTTTATCTAGAATTGTTTGCGCTATTTTTATAGAACTTTCGTCTATTTCTGTACCAACAAATTCCCAATTATAAACTCTATTTCCCAAAAGCGGATAAATACAAGTTGCGCCAGTACCAATATCTAAAATAGTTGTTTTTTTGTTTGAAGTATCGCCAATTAAATCGGATAAATAGTGTAAATAATCAACTCTACTAGGTATTGGCGGACAAAGGTTTTCGTCTGGAAAATCCCAATATTCAATATTATAATGTACTTTTAGTAAGGCCGAATTTAATGCTTTTACAGCATCGGGATTACTAAAATCAATAGTTTTTGTATTGTTTAGTTCGTTTGTAAAAACAAAATGTTCCAATTCGGTATTGACCGCAATTAATTTTTTGAAATTATATTTTTTTTTATGTAAGTTACGTTTATGCATCGTTATTTTTTTGTTCGTTCATTTTACGATTTAATTCTTTTAATCGTGATTTATGATCTAATTTTTTCTGTTTAAGTTTACTAATCTTTCGGTTAAGTAGTTTGCTATGTTTTGCTTTATTAACCGTGTTTTTTGCTTTGCCTTTTTTTGCCATATTTAAAACGTGTCTATTTTTTTTTGTAATAAATCAAAAAACTCACTAACATGAAAACCATCCATTAAAGCATGATGTACTTCAATAGATAAAGGTACAACTAATTTATTATCTTGTTCAAAATATTTACCAATCATAAATTTAGGAATACCTTTAGTTTGTTCATCCCCTTTTTTGGCATGTTTAATTCCTGTAAAAGAAATCCATGGTAAAATGGAAGTATGAATTAAATCTAAACGTTCTTCTTTCACTTCAAAATCGGAATTTAAAGTTTGTTTTTTTATTTGTTCCTTTGCGGATTTTAAAAAATCGACTAAAGATTCCATATATGAAAAATAGCAAAATACAAATGATGTATCATCTTTTAAAATAGCAGTTCCTAAATCAATTTTATCAAAAATATAAACTTGATTCTCTTTAATACGAAGTTTGAAATTTACAATCGAATTTGTACAACTTAATAATTGATGTAAAAACACCAAATTAAATGAGATTTTTTCGGTTTCACAATACTTAAATAATCGTGTTACATCAACATTAGCAGTAATATTAAAAAAAGGATCTTCATAATCTTTAAAAAACAAATATTGTTCTTTTCTGTTCCAGTTATTAATATCGAATAATTTCATTTTAATTAAAATTTCTGATGACAAATATCATAATATCCTGCAAAAATACTTGAAATTTATGAATGTTTGAAAACTAATTTTAAATGGTCTAAAATAATTTGTATCTTTACAATTCAAAGTAATAATTATGATAAATATTTTTTCTGAATTATTGATTTTTCTAAAATATTTAAATATTAGAAAACCTGAATGATTGATTTTATTTCACATTATTCAATTTTCAATCATTCAATTTTAATCATTTAATTATAAAATCATGCCTAGATATCATACTTTAGGGGAAATTCCACCAAAAAGACATACAACTTTTAAGAAAAAAGATGGTAGTTTGTACCAAGAAGAATTATTTGGTACTGCTGGTTTTTCTGGTATGTCGTCCTTAATTTATCATTTATATCCGCCAACGGTAGTTAGTGAGATTAAACGTTTAAAAGATGTTTCGCCAAAAATAGCCATCGATAAAAACATGAAGGCTTTAAGTTTTAAAGGTTTTTCATTACAACCAGAACAAGATTATTTAGATAGCCGAAAAACACTTTTTGTAAATAACGATTTACATATTGGTTTGGCTGCACCAAAAGGATTTTCAAAAGATTATTTTTACAGAAATTCTGATGCCGACGAAATGTTATTTATTCATATTGGTAGCGGCACATTACGAACTATGTATGGTAATTTAGATTTTAAATATGGTGATTATTTAATTATACCTAAAGGAACAACCTATCAAATTGATTTTGATACTGAAGATAATAGAATTCTTTATGTAGAATCTTATAGTCCTATTTTTACACCAAAACGTTATCGAAATAATTTCGGGCAACTTTTAGAACATTCACCTTTTTGTGAGCGTGATTTTAGAACACCAAAAGATTTAAAAACACACGATGAAAAAGGAGAGTTTAAAATAATTTCTAAAAAACAAGGCGTACTTTGGGAATATACACATAAAAATCATCCTTTTGATGTTGTTGGTTGGGACGGTTTTAATTATCCATATGCGTTTTCCATTCATGATTTTGAACCAATAACAGGTCGAATTCATATGCCGCCACCAATTCATCAAACTTGGGAAGCAGCAGGTTTTGTTATTTGTTCGTTTGTACCAAGAATGTATGATTATCATCCAAATTCAATTCCTGCACCATATCATCATAGTAATATTGATTCCGAAGAATTATTATATTATGTAGATGGTGATTTTATGAGTAGAAATAATATCGAAAAAGGACAAATTACTTTGCATCCTGGCGGTATTCCTCACGGACCACATCCTGGCGCTATAGAAAAAAGTGTTGGCAAAAAAGAAACTGGAGAATTAGCAGTAATGATTGATCCGTTTAAACCAATGATGATTACCGAAGAAGCACTGAAGTTAAAAGTAGATGATTATTATAAATCTTGGATGTTTTAA
>CAYQTF010000224.1:0-3049 GCA_964420345.1 uncultured Flavobacteriaceae bacterium | reverse complement strand
AATACAATTGTAAGATAGTTTTTCATGCGTTTAGAATTTAAAATCAAATTTGAGTTGTAAATCTACGATTTTTTCTTTTTTCTTTGTGTTAATATTTAGATTAGTAACCGAAATACCCAATAACCTTACAGAATTTTTTAATTTTTCTTGATATAATAAATTCTTAACTGTTTCTAATACAACTGCTTTCTCTTTAATAAAATAGGGTAATGTTTTGCTACGGGTTTGTTGTGTGAAATCACTATATTTTATTTTTAAGGTTATTGTTTTACCAGAAACTTTTGATTTTTTTAATCTTGTTTCAATTTCTTGAGCAATTATTTCTAACTTTTCAATCATAAAAACCTCCGAAGTTAAATTATTTAGATAAGTGTGTTCTGCAGCAATAGATTTACGAATTCTATTAGATATAACTTCACTATGTTGAATACCTCTAACAATTTGGTAATAATATGCGCCAGATTTATTAAAGTGTTTTATTAAAAAAGTTTTTGATTTGTTTTTTAAATCTAAACCTGTAAAAATACCGTGATTGTACATGTTTACTGCGGTAACTTTACCAATACCATAAAATTTCTCAATTGGTAATTGTTCTAAAAACGGAATTACTTCTTCTGGCAGAATTGTTTTTTGGCCATTTGGTTTATTAATGTCCGAAGCTGTTTTTGCTAAAAATTTATTTATAGAAATACCTGCTGATGCAGTAAGACCAACTTCGGTATAAATTCTATTTCGTATTTCTTTAGCAATTTTAGAAGCAGAAGTTATGTTTTTTTTGTTTGTAGTTACATCTAAATAAGCTTCGTCTAACGAAAGTGGTTCTATTTTGTCGGTATAATCGCTAAATATTTTTTTTATTTGTTTTGATATTTCAGAATAACGTTCAAATCTTGGTTTTACAAATATTAAGTGTTTGCATTTTTTTCTAGCTAAAAAACCACTCATTGCAGAATAAACACCAAATTTTCTTGCTTCATAACTGGCAGCAGCAACGACACCTCTTTCTCCACCACCGCCAACTGCTAATGGTTTTCCTTTTAATTCCGGATTATCCATTTGCTCTACAGAAGCGTAGAATGCATCCATATCAACATGAATAATTTTTCTTTGTGAGTTGTTTGGTTCCACTAAATAAAGATACTAATTTTCATTAAATATTTTTCCAAAAAAAAAAACTGTTTTTCAAATTAATGAAAAACAGTTTTTTAATTTTTAAAAAGTTAAACTCTTAGTGAGCCGCTTTTTTTAATTCTGTTACTTTAGACTTTACGCCTTCTTCAACTTTTTTTGCACCATCTTTTACATCAGAACCTACTTTCTTAGCTGCACATTTAGCCTTGCATGCTGTTTGCTTCAATTTGCATTTTACACAATTAGCATCTTTACAGTCAGCACTACATTTTGCATCAGCACATTTGTGATCTTTTGCACAACAAGCCTTTTTGCAATCTTTTGCGCATTGGTGTTCTGCACCTTTTTTTGCACAACAAGCTTTTTTACAATCTTTTGCACAAACTTTTTCTGCATCTTTAGATACAACTTCTGTTTTGTTTTCTGTAGGATTGTCTTTTTTCTTAGAATCACAAGAAACAACAACCATTGCAATTATCATAATTGCAACTAAACCTTTAAATAATTTCATTTTTTTAATTTTTAGATAGTTAATAGAATATGAAACGCAAATATAGGAATTAATCTAATTAAAAAATGATTTTTATCATGTTTTTTGTTTTCGATTATTGTTTTGAGAATTTTCCAACTACCTTAGTATCAGTAATTTTATAAAGGTCGCCACCAGCAATATTATTAACTATTGAATTAATTTTTTTTAAATCTACTTTATTTGTATCATATTCAACCATACCTAAACTATCTTTAAAACTTACTTTTATAAATTTAATACCATCTACTTTCGATAGTTTAGATTGAATTAATCTTGCACAACCTATTTCGCAAGTCATACCTTTTATGTGGAATTCAGATTTTACAAAATCAGTAACAATAGTTTTGTTGTTTGTTATTTGTGGACTGTTTTTATTGTTTTTTGAGTGTTTATTATTACAAGACATAGTAATTAAAAACAAGCATATAAATAAACTAAATAATTTAATAAAATTCATAGTGTTAAAGTTTTAATAATAGAAGGTAAAATTAGTTGTTTTAAATAAAAAAAACTCGATTTTTGCAAACTTTAACGAAAGTATTTTATGGAGAATAAAAATTTAAAATGGTTGTTCCTAATTGTATTATCTATAATTTGGGGAACATCTTTATTTCTAATCAAAAAAGCAACATTAAGTTTTAATGGTTATCAGGTTGGTGCTTTAATAATGATTTTTTCAGCAATCGTAATTTTGCCATTCGGTTTTAAGTCTTTAAAAACTATTAAAAAAAAGCATTATTCGGCATTATTTGTCATTGCATTATTCTCTACTTTCATTCCATCGTTTATGTTTACTATTGCTATAGGAAAAATTGGTGTTTCTATGACTTCAATCTTAAATTCCTTAACACCATTAAATACATTATGGTTAGGGTTTTTTATGTTCGGAATAAAGTTTTCTAAAAATCAAGTAGTAGGTTTGGTGATAGGTTTTGTAGGTTTGTTAGTGTATTTTTTAACAGGTAATTTTTATAAAGGTTCTGGTGAATATTTTTATTCTTTATTGGTTATATTTTCATCTGTTGGTTATGCTTTAAATTCAAATTTAATCATGACTAAATTAAAGGATCTAAATGCAATTAGTATAACTACTTCGGTGTTTTTAATTACATTATTACCATCTATAATTGTCCTTTATTTCGCAGGTTTTTTCGAAGTATATAATGGCTCTTCGATACAGATAAATTCTTTAATTTATATTTTATTTAAGGCAGTAATTGGTACTGCTTTGGCAATGGTAATGTATAATAAATTAGTGCATATTTCTTCTGCAATATTTGCATCATCTGTAACATATCTTATACCTGTAGTAGCACTAATTTGGGGTTATTTTGATGGTGAAATTGTAACTTTATGGCAATTTGTAGCTGGTGTATTGATACTTTT
>CAYQTF010000223.1:0-3087 GCA_964420345.1 uncultured Flavobacteriaceae bacterium | reverse complement strand
AAGGAGAACTTCTAGGTAATATTATGGATACCTATGGCGAAACAAAATTAGAAGTATTAGCGCCAAAAAATGGTTACATAATTGCCGTAAATAATTTTCCAATTGTAAATATGGGCGATGCTTTATTCCATATCGGTAATTAATTATTTTGTGTTAAAATCATTCATTGTTCTGCTAATACCAACAGTTCCAAATGCTTTAATTGAAGTATGTATTTTTTCTATTTTAGTAGGAATTATTTTTAATTCTGCATCTGTCCAATTGCCTAAAACATAATCTACTTGTCTTCCTTTTGAAAATTTATCACCAACACCAAATCGTAATCTTGCATATTGTTGCGTATTTAATTGTGCATTTATATCTTTTAAACCGTTATGTCCACCAGCAGAACCTTTAGGTTTTAATCGTAAAGACTCAAAAGGTATGTTTAAATCATCGCAAATAATTAAGATGTTTTCTAAAGGTATTTTTTCTTTAGTCATCCAATATTTTACGGCTTTACCACTTAGGTTCATAAACGTATTTGGTTTTAGTAAAATAAAAGTTCTTCCTTTAAATCTAAATTTTGCTAGGTCGCCTAATTTTTGAGTTGTAAAAGTGACTTCTTCTTTTTGAGCGATTTCATTTAAAATTTTAAACCCAATATTGTGTCTGGTATTTTTATATTTTTCACCAATATTTCCTAAACCAACTATTAAGAATTTTTTCATAATGTTTTCTTCTATCTTATTATTTTTGAAAATGTTTTTAATAATCGAAAGTATATTCATTTTACAAATATAAGGAACAAAAAAAACCCTCCAAAAAATGAAGGGTTTAAATATTATTTTAATACTAATTACTTAGTACCTTCTTCTTTAGTTTCTCCTTCTGCACCTTCTGCTCCTTCTTCACCTTCAACTGCTTCGCCTTCTTCGCCTTCTTCTTCTTCTACAACAGCAGCACGAGCCATTCTAACTTGCACAACCACCATAGCTTCTGGATGTAAAAATTCAAAATTTTCACTTTCTAATTCATTTAAAAATAGTCTGTCACCAATTTTTAAATTTGAAATGTCCGCAGTAATTTCATCTGGTAAATTCATTGGCAAAGCTTTTACTTTTAATTTACGATTAGTAAATCTTAAATTTCCACCATTCATAACTCCTGGTGAACTACCAAGTAATCTTACAGGAATGTTCATAGTAACTTCTTTATCATCAAATAATTGATAAAAATCTATATGTAAGATTCTATCTGATACAGGATGAAATTGAATGTCTTGTAAAACAGTGTTGATTTTTGTACCATCTAAATCGATAGTCGCTGTATATACATTTGGTGTATATACCAATGATCTAAATGCTTTTTCCTCTGCGGAGAAATGGATAGTGTCGCCACCACCATAAATTACGCAAGGTACTTTCTCAGCATTACGCAAGGCTTTTGTTTCTTTTTTACCTACGCTTTCTCTTTTGGTTCCTTTAATAGTAATAGATTGCATTCTAAATATTTTTTACATTAAAAATTGATTACTGATAGATGTGTTCTCGTGAACTTTCTTCATCACATCAGCAAATAATGGGGCGCAAGATACTGTTTTTATTTTAGAACAATCGTGATTTTTAGGAATAGTATCGGTAACAATTAATTCTAATAATTTAGAGTTATTTATACGCTCAATTGCTTTGCCAGAAAGTATGGCGTGTGTGGTTATTGCTCGTACACTTAAAGCGCCTTTTTCCATCATAATATCTGCTGCTTTTGTTAAGGTTCCCGCAGTGTCAACCATATCATCTACAATAATTACATGTCGTCCTGTTACGTTACCAATTAGTTCCATATGAGAAATTACATTGGCTTTTTCTCTTTGTTTATAACAGATTACTACTTCACTTTTTAAAAATTTAGAATAGGCATACGCACGTTTTGATCCGCCCATATCTGGCGAAGCAATGGTAATATTATCTAAATTTAAACTTTCAATATATGGCAAAAACACGGTTGAGGCATATAAATGATCAACTGGTTTTTCAAAAAATCCTTGAATTTGATCTGCATGTAAATCCATTGTAATAATTCTAGTAGCACCTGCTGTTTGTAACATTTTCGCCACTAATTTCGCCGCAATTGGCACTCTAGGTTTATCTTTTCGATCTTGTCTTGCCCAGCCAAAATAAGGTATTACTGCAGTAATATGTCTTGCGGAAGCTCTTTTTGCAGCGTCTAACATTAAAAGTAATTCCATTAAATTGTCACTATTTGGCATGGTAGAACCAATAATAAAAACTCTTCGACCACGTATTGTTTCATCGTAAGATACTTGAAATTCGCCATCGCTAAAATTTGTTCTTTTTGAATTACCTAATTCTACACCATAAGCGTTTGCAATTTTTTCACCTAATTCATTACTCTCAGAGCAAGAAAACAGTTTCGGTTTTAATAATTTAGTTTTCATCTGTTTTAATTTTAGTTTAGTAGTTTTGGCAAAAATAAAAATAAGTCTAAGTTAAATTGTTTTATTTAAATTTTACTTATTAACTTTATTGCAATTTATTGTTAGCTTAAATTAAAAATGAAAAAATAATAGTTAAAACAAAGTCGTTTTTATAGATTTGCATTCTATTAAAATAAATTGCTCAAGTGGCGGAATTGGTAGACGCGCTGGATTCAAAATCCAGTTTTTTCGGAAGTGCGGGTTCGATTCCCGCCTTGAGTACTAAAAGGTTTGTGTAATTTTACATAAACCTTTTGTTTTTATTGACCTTAACCCACTATTTAAAGCAAAGTTTCATTTGTTTTTATAAAACTAAATAAAGGCAAACAAAGAATATTTGGTAACTAATTTGGTAACTACTCTTCTATTTTGTAATTTTACAGTAGTTTTAAAATGTTTACAAATGTACTTTTATCTAAAAAATAACAAAAAGGGCAGTTTAGTAATAATTCGATTTCATATTGCAAAAGGCAAAGAAAGATTTATTTATTCTACTGGAATTATTATTAATCCTAAAGATTGGGATTTCAAATTAAAAAATATAAATCCTAAAAGAAAGTAACTATTCACCCAAAAATTTAGATATTTAAAATTCACGTGCTATTGATTTT
>CAYQTF010000222.1:0-3139 GCA_964420345.1 uncultured Flavobacteriaceae bacterium | reverse complement strand
TAAACGTTTAGACGTTTTTTTTACAAAACAATTGTAACTAAGGTTACGTTCTAGGTTGTATGAAATTAGTCTTTTTGTAGTCTAATATAAATAAAATGACAGAAACATTAAATAAAGAATCCTTTTTAGAAAAAGTATTCAATTACGAAAAAAATAGCGAATGGAAATTTGAAGGTGATCTACCTTGTATTATAGATTTTTATGCCGACTGGTGCGGACCTTGTAAAATGCTTGCGCCTATGTTAGAGGTTTTATCAGAAGAATATAAAGGGAAAGTGAATATTTATAAAATCAATACCGAAGTGGAACAAGAACTTGCCGCTGCTTTTGCAGTAAGAAGTATACCAACTTTATTGTTTTGTAGAAAAGACGGACAACCAGAAATGGCGCAAGGTGCTTTACCAAAACATCAGTTAGAAGAAATTATTAAAGACTTTTTTGGTGTGGAGAAGTAAAATAATGTTCTCGCAAAGTCGCGGAGACGCAAAGTTTATTCTGCGCTAATCTGCGGGAAAAAACTTACACCAAATCATTACTCACTAAATACTCCGCAATTTGTACAGTATTTGTTGCTGCGCCTTTTCGTAAATTATCGGAAACAATCCAACAGTTTAAGGTTTTTTCTTGTGATAAATCCCTTCGGATTCTACCAACAAAAACAGCGTCTTTTCCTTCGGCGTAAATAGGCATTGGATATTCGTTAAGTTTAGGGTTGTCTTGTACTATAATCCCTTCTGTTTCCTTTAGAATTTGCTTGATTTCTTGTACATCAAACTCTTTTTCAAATTGAATATTTACACTTTCACTATGTCCGCCAACAGTTGGTATTCTAACACAAGTTGCTGTAATAGCAATGGTTTTATCGTTTAATATTTTTTGTGTTTCTCTAACCAATTTCATTTCTTCTTTAGTATAATCACTTTCTTCAAAATCATCGCAATGAGGTAAAGCATTTTTATGAATAGGATGCGGATATGCCATTTCTCCTATTATATTATTACATTCATTTTCAAGTTGTTGCACTGCTTTAACACCAGTACCGCTTATGGATTGATAGGTTGAAATAACTAATCTTTTTATTCCGTATTTTTTATGCAATGGCGCTAATGCCAACACCATTTGTATGGTGGAACAATTAGGATTTGCAATAATTTTATCTTCTTTTGTTAATGTATTTGCATTAATTTCTGGAACAATTAATTTTGTATCTTCTTGCATTCGCCAAGCAGAAGAATTATCGATTACTGTTGTGCCAACTGCTACAAATTTTGGTGCCCATTCTAAAGATATATTTCCGCCTGCAGAAAAAATGGCAATAGTTGGTTTTTGATTTACTGCATCTTGTAAACCGATAATTTTATAGGTTTTGTTTTTGTAAATAAGTTCTTTTCCAACCGATTTTTCTGATGCAACTACTAATAATTCCGTTAACGGAAAATTGCGTTCTTCTAAAATTTGCAACATGACGGTTCCTACCATTCCTGTTGCGCCAATTATTGCTATTTTCATGTTAAATCGTTTTATAATCGCAAAAATACTAAATTACATTTAATTTCTCAATACATAAATCCAAACAACCATAACGGAATTTTTCTGTCATTACCTAACAAAATAGTATCTGCTGCTACATACGATTTTGGTACGCCAACCAATTGTTTAAATCCTTTACTTGCTCCTCCAACTTCAAATATATATTTTTCATCTACTAAGAAATCGCCAAACTTTGCAGCATTCACTTGATGATTTACCGATAGTTGATTGTAAAAAAAAGTTTCTCTTAACATACCAATATTTGGTTTTTCGCTACCAAAAGTATAACATAAGTTCGTGTTTTGTAAAAATATTTTTTCAGGTTTTGTCATTTTTGAAACTCCTTTTGCGCTACTTTTTAACAACAAAATAATTTCTGCTCTATCCATAAAATCAAGCATTTTTAATAATTGTGGTCTTGTTGTACCAACTTTTTGAGCCAGTTCTGTAATGTTTGGTGTATATGGCACCGAAGTTGAAATATAATACAACAGTTTTTTTAAATTTCGAACACTTTGGTAATCTATGTTTTCAAAAGCAGGAATGTCGTTTTCTAAAACCGTATAAACCGTACTTTGTAAACGTTCGGGAAAATGCTTTAAGGATTCTTTAAAAAAAGGAAAAAATCCGATTTTTATATATTTTTTAAACTGTTTTAAAATGTCTATTTTATTGCTAATGTTTTCGCAAATTTCTACATGATTGCTTATTATTTCGTCTAATGTGTAGTTATTAAATGAATTGTTTTCTTTAAAATTTAAATATTCTCTAAACGACAAACCTGCTAAATTATACGATGCTTTTCTTCTGCTTAAATCATATTCGCCTTTCATAATATCTAATATAGAAGAACCTGTAGCAACAACTTTCATTTTAGAAAATGCATCGTTAATGGCTTTTAAATCTTTTGACCAATATTTATATTTATGAATTTCGTCTAAAAAAAGATAGTGAATTCCTTTTTTATTTAGTTTTACTGCTAAGTCAAAAAGTCTGTTTACTTCAAAATATGGATGATCTAATGTGCAATACAATACTTTCTTTTCTTGTAATAATAATTCTTTTGCTCTCTGTAACAACAAGGTAGTTTTGCCAACTCCTCTTGCTCCTTTTAATATGATTAGAGGCAAATTCCATTCTATTTCTTGAGATAAATATCTTACAAAACTAAAATCTGTCTCTTCTGTTTTTTGATTGGATATTTCGAATAATTCTTCCATTATTTTATATAAAATACAAATGTACAAAATATATTATGAAAAATACAAAATATAAAAACGTTTTTTACAAAATACATTTATGTGTTTTGTATTTTATAAAAGCAAAAAGTGTAATTGCGTATTTTAACACTAAATTGCAAACAAATAAAACTTATGATTATTCTTTTTGAAAATAAACAATTTAAATATTCTTTTATTACAAATAGAGATTATGAAAAAATAGAAAATTCCTTTTTAAAAAACACCTTAAAGGCTTTGGATTATATGTATAATAACGATTTGTTGTTGTTAACTTATACCGACAAAGATTCTGGACAAAAGAACAAATTTGATATTATACCAATTTAACTACGAAACGCCGTATTAAAATCATTTAAATAATGATGATT
>CAYQTF010000221.1:0-3163 GCA_964420345.1 uncultured Flavobacteriaceae bacterium | reverse complement strand
TAATTTTTAATTGCTATTCCATTTTTTGTAAAGTTTTATAAACAGTATTAATCACTTTTGCCATTTTGTTAATATCTAGCGTCTCCATTGTGTCTGTGTTTTCGTGATAATTATGGTTTCTAAAAAATGAAGTGTCCGTAATCATTACAGCACTAAATCCTAAATTCCAATAGTTTAAATGGTCCGAAAAATCGATTCCTTCCATAGATGGTGGTGCAGTTATTTGTTTTGTAGTTATTTCTTTTTTTTCTTCGAATTTTGCATTAAATATCTTTGGGAATTCGCCATTATTATAGCGACTAACTAACGCAATGAAATTTGCTTTACTTCCATATATTTTCGGCAATTCTTTTACTGGATATTCTTGTGTGTTTTCTGCCTCATCAAAATAACCAATCATTTCTAGACAAATCATGCCATACAGATCTACATTATTGTCTTTTAGTGATTTTGCATGAATATAACTTCCCATTTGGTTGGTTCTAAAAAAAGGTGGTTCTTCTAAAGTATAAGCAACTAATTCGATTTTATAATTTAATGTGTCGTTTTTTAACATTCTTGCTAATTCTAATAAACCAGTAATTCCGCTAGCGTTATCATCTGCACCTTCTTGTTTACCACAAACGTCATAATGTGCACCAACAACTATTGTTTTTTTATGATTTAAACCAAAAACTGCTATGACATTTTTATATTCTTTGCCGTTGACTTGATATTTTTGATAATAAGTAGAATCAGCATATTGATCAAACTCTTTAAAAATATAATTTGCTACACGATTTAATTCTTCTAAATTTTTGTAATTTCTACTTTTATCAGATTTAGTTATTGTAGTTAAATGTTGTTTTATTTTGATTGTGTCTGATAAATAATTTTGCGCTGAACTATTGCATGTTGATAAAATTATAAGGCATAAAAATAATTTGATAAAATGTTTCATTTGTATTTGTTTTAAAATTAATTACAATGCAAATGTATCGTGTAAATGTTTTTAATTGTGGTAATTACAATATCTTGTGGTGAAATACACCTATTTTGTGGTCAGATTTAAAACTTTTTTTACTGTATCTAAATATGTTTTAGATATCGGAATTCTAATATCATTCAAAAGTAGTATTTCAAATTTTCCATTCTGATTATTCCATTGTTTAAAATGAAAAGGATTAATTAAATAGGAACGATGTGTTTGTAATAGTTTTGAAAAATTTTCTTTAATGGAAGAAATTTTAGTTCTAATTAATGCTTTTTTAAGTAATTTATTTTCTAAATAAGTAATTTCAATATAATTATCGGATGATTGAATATAAATCAAATCATTAAAAAATATCCTTAGGTTTTCATAATTGCCATCGCCTTTAATTTCTATTTTTTTATCGTCCAATTTCTTTTCGTAATAACGACCAAAAGACCAACGACTTAAAATTATTATCGGAAATAAAGTAAGCATTGCTGGTAAAAAAAACAGTCTTATAAAGTCAATTAAATTATAGGTTTCTTCATCATACATTACTACATAAACAAATAAAATCCTTATAACTATTAAACTAATAAATAAAAAAACACTTAAAGTGACGAATTCATTTTTAACAGTCCATATTTTACTTTTAAAATATAATCGTTTCTGTAATGGTATTATTAAAAGATAAATAATAGCAATTGCAATACTATACAAAGGTAAATATATTAATTTTTCATTATCTGTAAAAACGTGAACATCTAATGGTTCGGTAAAATATAAAAACACAAAAATCCAAATTGCAAAACCAATGGCAATTATTAAATGATGTTTTATTTTGGGATCAAAAGGGTGTTTTTTAAGCAATTTATCTGTTTATTTTTTCGATTAACATTTCTATTTTTTTTTTAGAGTTACCAACAAATATCTCGTCATCTACTAAAATAACAGGTCGTTTTAAAAACGTATATTCTTCTAATATTAATTGTTTAAAATCTTTTTCGGTAAGATTAGTATCTTTTAATAATTTGTATCGTTTTGCTCTTTTACTAAATAATGCTTCGTAACTTTTGGTATAATGGTACATTTCATCTAATTGAGCAACCGTAATTGGTTCTGTTTTTATTTCTTGAAAAATGAAAGTTTTATATTTCTCATCAGAAATTGACAATTTTATTTGTTTTAAAATTCGTCTGTTTGTATCACAGGTTTTTAGATGGTAGATTTTTTTCATACTATAAAAATAGGTGTTTTAGTTTTAAATGAAAACAAAATCGGTTATATTCAATCCAAATATTAGATTATTTAGATTTAAACAGCACTAAAATTGTATTGAGAAAAAATATTAAATCCTAAATTAATATTCGTAATTTTGAAGCATAATTTAAAACTTAAAAAATGGCTCAAGATTTATATCAAGCTCCAGATTATTTCAATTTAGACGAATTACTTACTGAAGAACACAAATTAATTCGCGATTCTGCTCGTGAATGGGTAAAACGTGATATTTCGCCTATTATTGAAGAATATTGTCAAAAGGCAGAATTCCCGCATCAAATTGTAAAAGGTTTAGCAGAAATCGGAGGTTTTGGATCTTATATTCCAGAGAAATATGGTGGTATGGGATTAGATCAAATGAGTTACGGTTTAATTATGCAAGAATTAGAACGTGGCGATTCTGGTGTGCGTTCAACTGCTTCGGTACAAACTTCTTTAGTGATGTATCCTATTTATAAATACGGGAACGAAGAACAAAGAATGAAATATTTACCAAAATTAGCCTCTGGAGAATTTATTGGTTGTTTTGGTCTAACCGAACCTGATTATGGTTCTGATCCTGGAGGAATGGTGACCAATATAAAAGATATGGGTGATCATTATTTATTAAATGGTGCAAAAATGTGGATTTCGAATGCACCTTTTGCAGATGTTGCAGTAGTTTGGGCAAAAAATGAAGAAGGCAGAATAAAAGGAATTATTGTCGAAAAAGGAATGGAAGGTTTTTCAACGCCAACAACACATAATAAATGGTCATTAAGAGCAAGTGCAACTGGTGAATTAATTTTTGATAATGTAAAAGTGCCTAAAGAAAACTTATTACCAAATAAAGATGGTTTAGGTGCGCCACTTGGTTGTTTAGATTCTGCTAGATATGGTATTGCTTGGGGCGCAATTGGTGCTGCAATGGATTGTTATGATACTGCTTTA
>CAYQTF010000220.1:0-3173 GCA_964420345.1 uncultured Flavobacteriaceae bacterium | reverse complement strand
ATAAACCTGCATAGCTTCCGTAATCTGCAGGCCACCAATCTTGAGAGTCTGACATCAATGCACGGATGTCTTTTTTTAAGGCTTTATAATCTAAACTATTAAACTCCTTTACATAATTAAAATCCTTATTCATAGGGTTTGTTAATGTGGAGTGTTTGCGTAGTAAATCTAAATTTAATCTATTTGGCCACCAATCACTATTGGTAGCATTTCTTTTATTTAAGTTGCTTTTTTTAATAGTTGCACCTGATGTAGCATCTGATGTTTTACTTCTATTTTCGTTTCCACAAGAAGTAAGAAGTAATAACAAAAGGATAAATATTGTTGCTTTTTTCATTTTTTTATGTTTTAATTTAGTTAATATTTTGTAAAAATACGATTAACAGTTATATTTATCAAATTAATAATATCTATATTTGTATTGATAAAATCAATATTAATGACTTTGCAACAATTAGAATATGTAATTGCCTTAGATACGTATAGGCATTTTGTTACCGCAGCTGAGAAATGTTTTGTTACGCAACCAACAATTACGATACAGGTAAAAAAGTTAGAAGACGAAATAGGTTTTCCTATTTTTGATAAAAGCAAATACCCTTTTAAACCAACCAATTTAGGAGTAATGTTTATAAAAAAAGCAGAAATAATTTTACGTGAAGTTATCGATTTAAAAAATATGGTAAGTAAAGAATTAAATAATATTGATGGTGTTTTTAAAATTGGTGTAATTCCAACGATTTCTCCTTACTTAATACCGTTAATTTCAGGTTCTTTTTCTAAGAAATATCCGAATACTATTTTACAAATTGATGAAATGCAAACCTCTAATATTATTACGTCTTTACAAAAGAAAGAAATAGACATTGGTATATTGGTTACACCATTAAACGAGTCATTTATTAAGGAAACAATACTTTATAATGAACCATTTGTGTTTTATGGATGTAAAAAAGACTTTATTAAAAATAAGAAAACGATCTCTGCAAAGGAAATTGAAAAAATGGATAATGTATGGCTTTTAAAAAGTGGTCATTGTTTTAGAAATCAAGTTTTAAACATCTGTAATAATTCAGATAACAATAAAAATATAAAATTTCAAAGTGGTTCAATTGAAGCTTTAAAAAAAATGGTTGATAATTATGGAGGTTTTACATTAGTGCCTGAAATGGCAATTAACAAAAATGATGCTGGTTGTAATATTCAATTTACAGAACCAAAACCTGTAAGAGAAGTAAGTATAGTTACGCACCATTCTTTTTCTAAAAACGCTTTATTAGAAGCTTTAAGATTAGAAATTTTAAAAAAAACACCTAAGGATTTTGTTAAAAATAAGAGGTTTGTAAAAATTAACTGGAAGTGATTTTTGAGTTTTTATTATTTTTAAATTTTTCTTGTCAAATAAATTGAAAATTTTTCGGGCTTTGTAAATATGTCCGAACTTTGGTTAAACACTGGTCTAAAGCATTAATTTTACACTTTGCTGTTAATGTTTTGTATTTCATACATCTTTTTCATTCAGAATTATTCCACCAATTAAATATTTTTTCGATAATTTCTGAAATATCATCATTTTCGGTTGCAATTCTAGAATACACTATTTAATTCATTTTTGACAACTTGATGTGTTTTTTCCTTTTCATATTTTTTTTACAAATGACTTATTATTATATGATTTAAAGCATTAAATTCATCGTTTGGCGAATTCGGAATTAAATTAAACGATTTTAATATTTTTTTTAACTCATTTATTTTTAAAGACACTTCTTTTTTTAAATTTTTTATTCATTCGCTTTTATTATTTTCCCTTTTAGAAATGTCACTTCTCTTGTAATATTTCCGTTGCAATCATAAAATTTCCATAAACCTTCAAGAGTATCATCAACGACTGGACTTTCAAAAAAAGTTACAAACCCTTCTGATTGTAAACTTCCATTATAACGATAGTTTTTAATATAACATTTTGATAATCCGTTTCCTATTTTGGTTTGGTTAATCATTTCAAACCAAACTTTTCCGTATAATATTTGTTGAGTTAAAGTATCATTAATTTCTTTAGCAATAACTCCTTGAGGTTCGTAATTTTTTATTGTTTTCCATTTGTCAAAACAAGGTTTTCGAACTTCTTTTGCTATTTTGGTTTCTGTTTTAATTTCCTTTTTACAAGAAACTATTAAAGTTAAAATTAATAAAAATAGAAAAGTCAATTTATTCATATTTCGAGCAAATTATCATTCGTTTTTTTTTCGTTCTGCCATTAAGCACAACACTCTTATAAAGCAACCTTCAAATCTCAAGGTTTCCATAAAAAAAACTACTGATCAATTGACCCCAAAACACGTTTCATAAAACCGTTTAAAGCATCACGTTTCGAAACACCTTTTTTCATTTCTTTATGCACTTCTAAAGCACCATACATATTAGATATTAGTTCGCCGATTACATCTAATTCTTCATCTTTTAGAGTTGATACTTCTGTTAAATCTTCTAAAACTTCAATGGTTTCAATTAAATAATCTTCATCATTAGTTTCTATAAAGTTTGTTAAATGTTTTATTATTGGTATTTTCATATGTTGGCTATTAAATTACTTCGTTGACTAATTCCTTCAAAACATCAAATTTATTAGTCTGTGTTTGATTTAATTTTTCTCCATTTTGAAAAGATGCAAAAGTTGGTAAATTATCCACATTTGCTAATTTTCTAGATTCAGGAAATTTCTCAGCATCTACTAAAACAAAAGGTATATCTTCGTTTTCGATTGCCAATTTCTTGAATTTTGGTTTCATTATTCTACAGTTGCCACACCAAGTCGCCATGTACTGCACTAACACTTTATCATTATCTGCAATGATTTGTGCTAAATTATCTTCTTGTAATTCTATTAACATATTTTTTGTTTTAAGTGTGTTCTATATTCAGTGTTCAGTGTTCAGTGTTCAGTGTTCAGTGTTCAGTGTTCAGTAAATTACAAAATATTAATTACTGACCACTGAACACTGATTACTTATTTTAGTGAGAACTTAAGTAATCTGCAACGCCATCTCTAGTGGCATTCATTGCATCTTTACCTTCTTCCCAGTTTGCTGGACAAACTTCACCTTTTTCCTGTACATGCGTATAAGCATCTACCAAACGTAAATATTCCGCAACATTTCTTCCTAAAGGCATAT
>CAYQTF010000219.1:0-3192 GCA_964420345.1 uncultured Flavobacteriaceae bacterium | reverse complement strand
TTTTATGAAAAACACAAAATTAATATTTGTTAAATCTTAATGAATTGATTGTGAGGTTAATATAGGCGTTGTTTTGACTTGAGAACTATATTATTTAACATATAAAATTAAATCTTATTTAGAATTATTCTAAATAATATTATATATTTGTTATTTAATTCTAATTGAGAAAAAATAAAAAATTAATTATGCATAATAAAAACCTACTTAATAGAACAATAAACGGAATAGTTTTTATGTGTTCTGAATGTAAAGACATACAAATAGAATTTAATAATTTAGTTCTTGTTTTAAATAAAAGTGACTACAACAAAGTAGTAAATTTTATCTTAAATATAGATTTAGAAGAATGGCAAATTAATATAAAAGAAAACACAACAAGACATAAAATTATATTACCTATAAAGCATAATTTTACAATTATTTCTATAAATTATAATGAGTTATTAGAAATGAAATTACTACTTGGCAAACAAAATAATTATTACAAAAACATAAGAGTTCAAAATTTTAATTTTAAACATTTTTACAACTAACTATTTATAATAATAATAGTTTAATATTGTTGTTATAAATAATAATAATCCATTATTTTTGGCGAAAAATAACTTATTTATGTATTATAAAACATTCGCATTCTTCTTCATTTTATTATTTTCAATTTCAATTCACTCTCAAGTTTGGAAAACGTATCCGTTTACACCAACTGATAGTCAAATTTCTTTTTCGATTGATGAAGGAAGACATGTCGATGAACCCATAGAATGGTGGTACACTGTTGGTCATCTTGTTGGAGAAACTACTGGTAAGAATTATAGTTATATGTTAACATATTTTCATTTTCCTTTAGGCGGAAACATTGATGGATTTAGAATCCTTAACATTAGCGATGATGATAATGGTGTGTTTTTTGATGACACACAGTTGGTAAGTTACACAACTTTAGCAACCGACAAGTTAGATATTCAAGCACTTTTATTAAATGGAAATACAGAAACTTGGAAAAATAAATTTGATGGAGCTAACATTCTTCCTTTTCAATACGAAATAAATGCAAGTTCAGAAAATGTAACTTTAGATTTAGATTATGACACTAATAAAAATCCGTTAATTTTAGGAGATGACGGTTTTTTATTACAAGGTGAAACAAACTATACATATTACTATTCACAAACCGGAATTGAAGCAACAGGAACAATAACCTATAACGGAATAACCGAAAACGTAACAGGAACAGCATGGATTGATAGACAATACGGAACTTTAAACCCATCTGACGGAACAGAATACGAATGGTTTTCACTACAACTTTCTAATAATATGGATATAAATCTTTGGAATATTTTTACAGAAAATGATGAAATACCCAATGATGAAAAATTTAAAATTTTAGCTGCTTATGTAGATGAAACTACACAATATACCAATTTTGATTTTGAATTAGAGCGATTACAATTTGCATATACTCCAGATAATCAAAGAGCGTATGCGCAACAATGGCGACTTACATCTAATGTAAATAATTTAGACTTAATAATTACTACATTATATTCTGATTCTGAAGTACAAAACCCATTTCAATTTTATGAAGGAACAATAACTATTACCGGATCTGTTAATGGAGTTGATGTTACAGGTTATGGTTTTGCAGAGTTATTGCATACTTATGATATTCCAGAAATAATGATAACAACAAATGAAATCTGGAACCAATCTATACCTTTTGAGTGGAATTTAAACAACCCAGATGATGGAAATCCGTTACATTATATTTTAGAATATAGTACTAATAATCAAACAACATATACTCAAATTGTTTCTGATTTAACAAACCAAACTTACCTTTGGAATAATCCGCCAACATTCTCTAACGCAGACACAATTTGGTTAAAAGTTACAGGTCATTCTATTGATAATACAATTGTAGGGTCAACAACAAAAGAATTTACTTATGATGCTACTGCTAATGTCTTAAATAATGAAATTTTATCTGTAGAAATTTTTCCAAATCCAGCAAGTAATTTATTAGAGATTAATGCAGAAAACATCGAAAGTGTCCAGATTTTTGATCTAAACGGTAAGTTAATTAAAATGATAAATAAAAATAAGGTAGAAACCCCAATAGATATTAAAAACTTAGCAAAAGGTATTTACTCAGTTAAGATTAAAACAAATTTAGGCTTGGTAATTAAAAAATTAATTATTAAATAAATTGTTCTTTTACCGTAATTTCTAAGTTTTCATTAGTATAATATTTAGCATTTTATTTTTTAAATGATACTTTAATAAAATGAAAAACCAAGAAAAACAAAAATATAATTAATCAATTAACCATCTAAATTAAAAAATATTATTTTACCATTAACTGCACTATATGTTACATAAAAAACAAAGTAATTGTTTTATTTTTGCAAAATAAATTAATAATAATTATAAAATTAAAGTAAAATGAAAAAAAGTATTTTAGGTGCGATTATAGCAGTTAGTATGTTGACAATTAGCACTTCGTGTGAAAAATCGAAAGAAAAAATTAACACTACTATTGAAAAAGCTAAGCAAAAAAAAACTGAACTTAAAGATGCTAGTCAGCAAATTATTGATGCAACCAAGGAAACGGTTAATAAATTAGAAAACACTTTAACTAAAGAAGTTGTAAAAATAAATTTAGGCAGTAATGATGCTATGAAATTTGACAAAACAGAAATAAAAGTAAAAGAAGGTCAAAAAATTACTTTAACATTAACTCATACTGGTAAAATGTCAAAAGACCTTATGGGGCACAATTTTGTTTTATTAAAAAAAGGAACCGATTTAGCAAAGTTTGCTGAAGCTGCAATGGCTGCTAAAGATAATAATTACATACCAAATGAAGGCGTTATAGCACATACAGGTATTATTGGCGGCGGAGAAACTACTACAGTTACATTTATAGCACCTGCAAAAGGAACTTACGATTTTATTTGTAGTTTTCCTGGTCATTACGGAATAATGAACGGTAAATTTATTGTGGAGTAATAAAAGGTATTAAACCTCAGGGCAAGCCCTGAACCCAATAATAAGAATCGACCCAAGGGTCGAGGTATTAAACCAATATCCCGCTGAAAAAGCGGGATTAGTTCGACTCGCCAAGCCAAAGGCATGGCTAACTAAAAAATTGAAAATAATTTTTTAGAGTCTCACGAATAAATTTTA
>CAYQTF010000218.1:0-3211 GCA_964420345.1 uncultured Flavobacteriaceae bacterium | reverse complement strand
TTGTACTTAGATAATTAAGTGCTAAATTGTCGCAACTAAGCATAGCCAAACCGTTACCAACAAGCCCAAAACGAAAAAAAAATCGTGCTAAAAAGAAAAAGCCACCACACAAAATGCACATTTGATTTTTGCCAACACACAAATCCAACGCTCTAAAAACCAAAAGAGCATTTTTTTTGCCAACGCTCGTGCAAAACAGAAAAATTATCTTTCAAAACAAACCGAAAAACTAAAATTGGATTAAATTAGCGAATTGAATGAATTACAATAAAAACAGAATATGAAACTAACCGAAATATTAAGAGACAGTAACTACAAACTAACTCAATTTACACCTGAACAAATTGAAAAATTAGAGAAAAGTATCTTTCTAAAAGAAGTTCGTGGGAAAGAAGTACCTTTTATAAACTGTTTGGTTCGTAGAAAAGATATTCAACTAAAACCAGAAGAAGCAGTTAGACAACTTTATTTAATGGTTTTGAATGAAGAATATGCTTACCCATTTGAAAGAATGGAAATTGAATATGCTGTTAGTTTTGGACGTGAAAAAAAACGTGCTGATATTGTGATTTTTGACAAGCAAGATACTCGTTCAATCTACATAATGGTTGAATTAAAAAAACCGAAATTAAAAGACGGAAAAGAACAACTAAAATCCTATTGCAACGCAACAGGTGCTCCAATTGGAATTTGGAGTAACGGAAATTCAATATCGTATTACCACAGAAAAGACCCGAATTACTTTGAAGATTTATCTGCAATACCAAAAGCAACTGAAAAACTATCTGATATTTTAACAGAACGTTGGACTATTGATGATTTAGTAAAAAAAGACAAATTAGTTACCGAAAAAAAATCATTAAAAGATTTGATTTTGGAAATGGAAGATGAAGTTTTGGCAAATGCAGGAGTTGATGTTTTTGAAGAATTGTTTAAACTCATTTTTACAAAATTGTATGATGAGATGGAAAGTGGCAGAAACAAAACTCGCCATTTACGTTTTAGAAATTACGGAGATACCGAAACCGAACTAAAAGAAAAAATACAAGAAGTTTTTGATAATGCAAAAAACAAATGGGAAGGCGTTTTTACAGAAGATAGTAAAATAATGTTGACACCTTCTCACCTATCTGTTTGTGTATCATCTTTGCAAGATGTAAAACTATTTAATTCAAATTTAGATGTCGTAGATGAAGCCTTTGAATATTTAATTGGTAAAAGTAGTAAAGGCGAAAAAGGGCAATATTTTACACCAAGATATGTAATTGATATGTGTGTAAAAATGATGAACCCACAAAAAGAAGAAACGGTAATTGATACGGCTGCTGGGAGTTGTGGTTTTCCTGTGCATTCTATTTTTCACGTTTGGGAACAAATTTTAAAAGAAAAAGGAATACCAAAAAGCCATTTATTTACAGCAGAAGAAAAACCAACTGAATGTACCGATTATGTACAAAACAAAGTTTTCGCTATTGATTTTGACGAAAAAGCAGTTCGTGTAGCAAGAACATTAAATTTAATCGCAGGAGATGGACAAACCAATGTTTTACACTTAAACACATTAGATTATGAACGTTGGGACGAAAAAACAAAAGATGAAGATTGGCAAGAAACATATTTTGAAGGTTGGAAAAAGTTAAAAAAATTACGAACTTCAAAAAACAGCAATCGTGATTTTCAGTTTGATGTTTTAATGGCAAATCCACCTTTTGCAGGCGACATTAAAGAAAGTAGAATATTAGCCAAATACGAATTAGGAAAAAAACCAAACGGAAAATATCAAACCAAAGTTGGTAGAGATATTTTATTTATTGAGCGTAATTTAGACTTTTTAAAACCTGGTGGACGTATGGCGGTTGTTTTACCACAAGGTAGATTTAATAACAGTTCAGATAAAAATATTAGAGATTATATTGCCGAAAAATGCAGAATTTTAGGTGTAGTAGGTTTACACGGCAATGTTTTTAAACCACATACAGGTACTAAAACATCTGTTTTATTTGTGCAAAAATGGGATGATAAACTGTGTCCTAAAAAAGAAGATTACCCAATCTTTTTTGCTACAATGCAAGAACCAAGTAAAGACAATAGCGGAGATAAGATTTTTGTTAAGAAAAAAGATTTTCCAAATACAAATTCAACTGTCAGTTCGAGCGGAGTCGAGAACAATAAAGTAGCGGAAGCACAAAACCATTACGAAACTACAAACCAAGATTTAGACGAATATTTATTAGATACTCACGGACATTTAATTATAAAACACGACTTATTTAATCACGATAACTTAACTAAAGACGGAATAGCAGAAGCATTTATAGAATTTGCTAAAAAAGAAAAACTGTCTTTTGTGGGAAAGTAAAAAGCCCTTTTAACGAAACTCATTATAAAGAGTTGTTAGAAGGGCTGGAAATTAGTGTTTTGAATTTATCGGAAGTTAGAAACAGTATTGAAGATTTTAGAATTCATAGTGAGTTTTTTAAAAAAGAATTCTTAAAAAATGAAATAAAATTAAAATCTTTCAATTCAAAACCATTATCTACTTATTCTAAAATTTCTGATGGAGACCATTCAAAATTTCCAGATAATCAAAAAAGAGAAGTTCGCTATTTACAAGCAAGAGATATTAATAATAATTTTCTTGAAATTACAAGTGATGTTTTTGTAAGTAAAACTTATTTAGATAAAAATAAAAGATCGCTTCTTAAAGGAGAAGATATTTTATTATCAATTATGGGAACTGTTGGTGATATTACAATCCTGCCTAAAGGTTTTAAACCTGCAATGTGTAATAGAGCATTAGCAATAATTAAAAATATTAAAGGGATTTCACCTCAGTTTTTATTTTCATATCTAACTACAAAAATTGCGCTTATAGAAATTGAACGGTTAAAAAATGGTGGAGTTCAACAAAGATTAAATTTAGATGTCTTAAGTAAGTTACGAATACCTAATTTAGGTATAGAGTTTCAAAAAATGATTGAAATAACTGTACTAAAAGCACAAGATACTCGATTATTATCCAAACAATCCTATACAAAAGCCGAAAATCTACTTTTAGAAGAAATTGGCTTACAAAATTTTACACCAAGTAAAGAGCCCGTAAACATTAAAAATTTTAAAGATAGTTTTGGTACAAGTGGTAGATTAGATGCAGAATATTATCAACCTAAATATGAAAAAATAGAACAAGCAATAAAATCGTATTCTAATG
>CAYQTF010000217.1:0-3215 GCA_964420345.1 uncultured Flavobacteriaceae bacterium | reverse complement strand
CTTAGTAATTTTATCCATCCATAAATAACAAAACATTTTTCCTTTGTAACAAAAAAATGGCATTCCATATTTCAACTCGTTAGTTATGTTATTGTCTTGAGAAAGAATAATTTCACGTAAAGTTAATAGGCAACTTTTTGTTGGTTCTTCTTTTTCTAGATAATATTTTTCTAATGCTGGAATCATCGTAAATTAAGAAAAAATCTTAATTATTCAACATAACAGGCATAACTAACATTGTAATCTCTTCGCCATCTTCTAAACCGTCTATTGGTCTTAAAATTCCTGCTCTGTTTGGTAAAGACATGTGTATTTGCACATCATTAGATTCTAAATTGTTTAGCATTTCTAATAAAAAACGCGAATTGAAACCAATTTGCATATCATCACCTTGATAAGAACATTGTAAACGTTCATCTGCTTTATTAGAGAAGTCAATATCTTCCGCAGAAATATTTAATTCTGTTCCTGCCATTTTTAATCTAATTTGGTGCGTAGTTTTACTAGAAAAAATAGAAACTCTTTTAACCGAATTAGAAAAAGAACTACGATCTAAAGTTAAAACATTAGGGTTTTCTTTAGGTATTACCGCATCGTAATTAGGATATTTTCCATCAATTAATCTACATACCATTTCGCTATTTGCAAAAGTAAATTTAGCATTTGCTTCGTTATATTCAATAGTTACATCTTCGCTTAGACTTCCTAAAATATTTTTTAATAAAGTAAGCGGTTTTTTAGGCATGATGAATTCCGAAGCTTCATCTGCTTTTAAATCTGTTCTTGTATATTTCACTAATTTATGTGCATCTGTTGCAACAAAAGTAAGATTGTCTGTAGAAAACTGAAAGAAAACGCCACTCATTACAGGTCTTAAATCGTCATTGCCAGAAGCGAAAATAGTTTTTGATATTGCAGTTGCTAAAACGCCAGCATCAATTTTTGTAGTACTTGGCGCTTCTAAAGTAATTGCTTTTGGGAATTCTGCACCATCTAAAAATGCTAAAGAATAATTACCACTTTGTGAACTTATTTCTATGGTACTTTTAGCATCTTCCGTTTTAAAAGTTAACGGTTGCTCAGGAAAAGTTTTTAAAATTTCTAATAGTAATCTTGCTGGTACTGCAATTTCACCTTCGTCTTCGGTTTCCACTTCAATAATAGAAGACATGGTAGTTTCTAAATCTGAAGCAGATAATTTTAATTGATTTTTACTTAACTCGAATAAAAAATTATCTAAAATAGGTAAAGTGTTATTTGTATTAATAACGCCACCAAGCGTTTGTAAATTCTTTAATAATTGCGAACTGGAAACTATAAATTTCATATGTATTTCTTTTAATTTATATCTTACTTTATAAGAAGATACCAATTGCAAATATATTAATTTCTTTGCGAATTAAAATTGTTCTTAGATAAAGTTTTTTTCATGAAGAAAGAGGTTAATTAAAAATCCAAATAACCACCAAAATACTTATGATAGCACTAATAAATAACATTACCAATCGTTTTTTGCGATTCTTTTTTAATGTAAAATGAATTTTTTTCTTAATTATTTCTAATTCTTCTTCAGAAACTTCTTTAAATTTTAAAGATTCTCCTTTTTCTTCGGAATAAATTTCTGGCTCTATTTTGTTTATAATGGGTAGTATTATGTTTTTAATATTGATGAAATGTAAAAAAAACCAAAAATCAAGTTCCAAATTCCAAATAAACCCCAACATCTAAATATCAAAATACAAACAAAGCCTTACATTATATCAAAAATTAGTAATAATAAACAAATTTAATGTTTGATTTTTGAAAAATTGATTTTTGTTTTTTATTTGGAATTTGGAACTTGATTTTTGGAATTTAAAATAATACCCACTACAGAATACATAGAACCAAATTTCTTGATGATTATTTGCTTTAAAACCACGTTTTTTTTTGCTTTGCCGAATAATGATTTATTTTAAATGAATAACTTATATTAATTGCACAACTAAATAATTACTTTAAATTTGCACCTGAATAAATTAGGAAAAAAAATAAATAATGAATAACGGATTATACGCAAAAATAAATACCACAAAAGGTGAAATTTTAATCAATTTAGAATTTGAAAAAACACCTGGTACAGTTGGTAACTTTGTTGCTTTAGCACAAGGCAATATGGAAAACAGAGTAAAACCACAAGGAACACCATATTATGATGGTTTAAAATTTCATAGGGTAATTCCAGATTTTATGGTGCAAGGCGGTTGCCCTTTAGGAACTGGTACTGGCGATCCTGGATATAAATTTGAGGACGAATTTCATCCTGATTTAAAACATGACAAACCTGGTATTTTATCTATGGCAAATTCTGGACCAGCAAGTAATGGTTCTCAGTTTTTTATCACACATATAGAAACTTCTTGGTTAGACAATAAACATACCGTTTTTGGTAATGTTATTGAAGGCCAAAATGTAGTGGATAGTATTGGTCAAGATGATGTTTTAGAAACTATCGAAATTATTGCAGTTGGTGATAAAGCAAAAAAATATAATGCAATTGAAGCATTTAGAAGTTTTGGTGGCGAAAGAGAAAAACGTATCGCTGACGCAAAAGCAAAAGCAGAAGCAGCAATAGAAGAATTAGCAGCAGGTTTTCAAAAAACGACTACAGGATTAAGATATCAAATGCTACAAAAAGGCGATGGAAAACAAGCCGAAAAGGGCAAAGGTGTTTCTGTACATTATAAAGGGTCTTTACCAGACGGAACTGTTTTTGATTCGTCTTACCAAAGAAAACAACCAATCGATTTTACTTTAGGCGTTGGTCAAGTAATTAGTGGTTGGGATGAAGGTATTCAATTATTAAAAGTTGGTGATAAAGCGCGTTTTGTAATTCCGTCGGATTTGGCATACGGTTCTCAAGGTGCTGGTGGCGTAATTCCTCCAAACGCTATTTTGATTTTTGATGTAGAATTAATGGATGTGAAGTAGTCTTTAGACTTTAGACAAAAAAAACCTTTCAATTAACTTGAAAGGTTTTTTTACATTTATATATACTGTTGTCCGATAAAAATTATAGACAAACACTAAAAGCTCAATAAAACAAAGAAGTAAGGAGATATTTGTAAAACGACACCTTACTTTTTAAAAAATCAATTAAAGAATTACTGCCAAACTTACTTTATTTTTTAAATAAAAGATTATCAAATAGTTACGATTTAGTCTTTTGTCTAATA
>CAYQTF010000216.1:0-3302 GCA_964420345.1 uncultured Flavobacteriaceae bacterium | reverse complement strand
AATAAAATAAAAGCATTCTAATTTTTAGGATGCTTTTTTTATGAAATAAAACCTACTTTTGCAAAATGGCAAGAAAAAAAAGGAAAAATATAATTTTCGAAAATATTGAAGTAATTGATGCTGGAGCAAAAGGAAAAACCATTGCAAAATCTCCAGACGGAAGAGTCATTTTTATCAACAATGCTGTCCCTGGTGATGTTGTAGATGTGCAAACTTATAAAAAACGAAAATCGTACTTTGAAGGTAAAGCAATAAAATTTCATAAACTATCCAACAAACGAACCGAACCTGTTTGTGATTATTTCGGTACTTGTGGCGGTTGCAAATGGCAACACATGAATTATGAAAGCCAACTTTTTTATAAGGAAAAGGAAGTCATCGAAAATTTAAAAAGAATTGGCCATTTAGAATTGCCAGAAGTAACACCAATTTTAGGTTGCAAAGAGCAATATTTCTATCGTAATAAAATGGAATTTTCTTTCTCAAGCAAACGATGGTTAACTTACGAAGAAATCAGTTCTGATAAAGAAATAAATAGCCGAAATGCTTTAGGATTCCATATTGCTGGTATGTGGGATAAAATTTTAGATATTGAAAAATGTCATTTGCAAGAAGACCCATCAAACGAAATGCGAAATTTTGTAAGAGAATTTTGTATCGAAAATGAAATAGAATTTTTTGACCCAAGAGAACAAACAGGAATGATGCGAACGATGATGGTTAGAATCTCTTCTAATGGAGAAATTATGTTAGTGTTTCAGTTTTTTAAAGAAGATCAAACTAAAAGAGAATTGTTATTAAATGCTGTTGCTTCCAAATTTAAAATTACCTCTTTACAATATGTAATAAATGGTAAAGGCAACGATTCTATTTATGATCAAGATGTAATTTTATTTAACGGAAGAGATCATATTTTTGAAGAAATGGAAGGTTTAAAATTCAAAATAAATGCCAAATCCTTTTACCAAACAAATTCTAAACAAGCTTATGAATTATATAAAATAACTAGAGATTTTGCCAATTTAACAGGTGACGAAATTGTTTATGATTTATACACAGGCACAGGAACTATTGCACAATTTGTTGCCAAAAAAGCAAAAAAAGTAATTGGTGTAGAATCTGTTCCTGAAGCAATTATAGATGCAAAAACAAATGCCAAAAACAATAAAATAGAAAATACTCATTTTTTTGTTGGTGATATGAAAGATGTTTTCACCCAAGATTTCATTACCGAAAACGGACAACCAGATATCATTATAACCGATCCACCAAGAGACGGAATGCATAAAAAAGTAGTCGAGCAAATTTTAAACATCTTACCAGAAAAAATTGTATATGTAAGTTGTAATTCCGCTACACAAGCAAGAGATTTAGCAATTTTAGATAGCGCATATAAAATTACTAAAACACAAGCTGTAGATATGTTTCCACAAACACATCATGTAGAAAATGTGGTTTTGTTAGAAAAAAAATAAAAATACTCACCACAAAAGACACAAAAGTTAACACAAATCTTTTGTGTTCTTTTGTACCTTTTGTGGTTGGAAAACAACTTTAAGATTTCTTTGCAAAACTTAGTGTTTGCTTTATGTATCTTTGTGAAATAATTAATACTAAATAGGTTTTAAAAACCTGTGAGGTCTGTTGGTTCAATCTAATTTTAAGATTTCTTTGCCTTTTGGGATTTTATCATTTTTAATTACTGTTGTCCGATAAAAATTATAGACAAACACTAAAAACCCAACAAAACAAAGAAGTAAGGAGATATTTGTAAAACGGCACCTTACTTTTTAAAAAATCAATTAAAGAATTACTGCCGAACTTACTTTGTTTTTTAAATAAAAGATTATCAAGCAGTTACAGTTTAGTCTTTTGTCTAATATCTAATAGCGAAGCGGTCTAATGTCTTTATCAGACAATACTAATTTTTAATTATAATAGACCTCACAGGTTTTTAAAACCTGTGAGGTCTGTTGGTTCCAAATCTTTTGTGTTCTTTTGTACCTTTTGTGGTTAGAAAAACAACTTTAAGATTTCTTTGCGAAACTTAGTGTTTGCTTTGTGTATCTTTGTAAAATAATTAATCCTAATGAAGAAATTTATTTTATCTATCTTAATTATCACCATAATAAGTTGTGAAAGAGATGATATATGCATAGATCCAACAACACCAAATTTAATTGTTGTTTTTTACGATAAAACCAATCAAACGGAGCGAAAAGACGTGCCAAGTTTAACTATCGAAGTAGATTCTTTAGGAACATTTGTACCAATAAATAGAATTGCTTTAGACTCTATAACTATTCCGTTAAGGGTCGATGAAGACATAACTAAAATACGTTTATCTAGAACCGAAACTGGCGCTACAAATGAATTCTTTTTCAATTTCACTTTAGAATATCAAAGAGATGAAGTTTTTGTTTCAAAACCTTGTGGTTTTAAAACTACCTATACAGAAATTACAGAAGAAATTACAGAAGAGCAATGGAATGCAACTATGACAATTAACAATATAAATATTACAGATGAAACTGCAAAGCACATATCTATTTTTCATTAGTTCTTTTTTAATTGTTTTCAGTTCTTTTTCGCAAGAAACAAAAAAAGATACAGTAAATTATAAAGATATTTATGGTTTAAGAATTGGGTTAGATTTATCAAACCCTATTAGAACATTAATAGATTCCGATAGAAAATCAATAGAAATTGTAGCAGATTATCGTATCAATAAAAAATTCTTTGCTGCGGTAGAAATTGGTTTTTTAGATAATTTTAGAGAAGAAGATAATTTTGAATTCACAACTAACGGTCAATATCTAAAACTTGGTTTTAACTACAACACTTATAAAAATTGGTTAAATATGTCTAATGAAATCTACATTGGTTCACGCTACGGATTTTCCACTTTTAGTCAAACTTTAGAAAGTTTTACGATAATTAGCGCCAATGAATTACCAGGAACTGGATCTAACATTGCGCAAGAACATTCTGGTTTAAATGCAAATTGGATAGAATTTGTTGGCGGAATTAAAACAGAAATTTATTCAAATATATTTTTAGGGTTTTCTTTTAGCTTAAAAAAAATGTTATTTACCAAAGAACCAAATAATTTTAAAAACTTATATGTGCCAGGTTTTGATCGTGTTTTCTTAAACAATTCAGGTTTTGGATTTAATTATACTATTTCTTATCGAATACCTTTGTTTAAAAAGGACAAAATGAATACTTCTAAAATTTCAGAATAATAATATATTTTTTTCGACTTCAAAACCTTTAATTAACTACAATTTGTATTTAAAAAT
>CAYQTF010000215.1:0-3320 GCA_964420345.1 uncultured Flavobacteriaceae bacterium | reverse complement strand
AATCCTTTTGCGATGTATTTAGAATTACCAAAATCGGTATTTAAACCAAGAAGAACCAATACCCATTATTTACAATTTATAGAAGCCATTACTTTTTATAATCAATACCAACGGAAAGAACAAGTAAACAAAGAAACTGGAGAAGTTTATATTAAAACAACTATCGAAGATATACAACAAGCCAATGAATTAATTACAGAAGTATTGTTAAGAAAGTCAGATACATTAAATGGAGCAACTAGAAACCACTTAGAGAAGTTAAAAAAATATCTAAAAGAGAATACACAAACAAGCTTCACCAATGCAGAAATAAGAAGAAATTTAAGAGTAAAAGAAAGTACGTTAAGAAATTACAACAAACAGCTTTTATTAGAGAACTACATCAAAAGAATAAAGAATAAAACAACAAAAAGTTTTTGCTTTGAAATTACCGATACCACAGAATATACAAAGCTTAAAGAGCAAATTGACAAGGCATTACATCAATGTATTGATAGGATTAACTCGCAAAGTCGCAAGTAAATCGCAAGTCCTTTTTTGCGAAGTAAACGTAAAGTATATCAATAAGTTACATCAACTCGCAACACCAACCTCAAAAAAAAGATATACCCATAAAAAAATTACTCAAAATGAAAAAACTACACCTACAAAACAACGTTTTTAAATTATTTATAAAATCGTTCAAAGAATGGTTAGATATTTTAGGATATGCAGAAACAACGGTATATAATTTACCCAATCACTTACAAGAATTTTTTTATTGGTTGGAGCAACATCAAATTAATAGCATCGATAAAATACAAACAAAAACAGTAAAAAATTATTACCAAGCATTACAACAAAGAGCCAACCAAACAAGACAAGGCGCATTAAGTAAAAACTATTTAAACAAACACCAACAAGCTTTAAAACTATTTAGAACCTACTTAAAAAAGCACAATTATCATCAATTAAATATCCATTTAAAATGGGAAACCAATCCAACAGAGGAAAAGACAAACATCTTAACCCAATCCGAAATAAAGCAACTCTTTGCCGCAACAAGTAATAGCCATAAAAAAGCAACTATAAGACTTAGAGATAAAGCCATATTAAGTATTTTTTATAGTTGTGGACTTCGTAGAAATGAAGCCGTACATTTAGATTTAAAAGATATATTTTTTGATAAAGAACGTATCTATGTACAAAAAGGGAAAAACTACAAAGCGCGATTTATCCCAATCAATCTAAAAAATGCAACAATACTAAGCGATTATATCTATGAAGCAAGACCAGCATTTAATACTAAAAACAATACAGAAGCTTTATTTTTAAACTATCGAGGAAAACGATTACAAGGAATGAGCTTTGCCAATAGATTAAAAGCCATTGTACAAGCAACCAATAACAAAGACATCCAAGAAAAAAATATCACGCTACATATTTTACGACATTCCATTGCAACACATTTATTACAAAAAGAAGTGCCATTAGAAAGCATAAAAACCTTTTTAGGACATAAATCATTAGAAAGCACACAAATCTATACCCATTTATTAAAAATAGCAGAAAAGCAATAAAATGAACCTACAAGCCATAAGAGATACCAATCCAGCATTAAAAAAATTTACTACCTATTTAAAAGAGCAAAATTATAGTAAATCAACTATAGAAAGTTATACAAATACAGCTAATAAATTTATAAAATGGTGTGAACGCAATCATACAACACCAAAAGAAATAGATTATAAAAATAGTTTAAAATACATTAAATATCTAAGTAGAAAAGCAATAAGTAAACGAACAATAAACTATTATTTAAAAGCGGTAAAAATCTATTTTAATTACTTGATAGAGCAAGTAGAGCGAACAGATAACCCAATTGAAGACACTAATATAAGAGGTGAGAAAAGAATCCTAAACTACAACCTTTTAAGTAGCGATGAATTAGAAGATTTATATTATAGTTTTGAAAGTAAAAACACCGCAGACAAACGCCAAATAGTAGCTTTACAAAGAGATAAAATAATTATTGGATTAATGGTTTATCAAGGATTAAGTACTACTAATTTGGGAAGTTTAAAATTAGAACATTTAGAATTAAACAAAGGAAAAATTTATGTACCAAGAACCAGGCGAAGTAATGCTAGAACATTAGAATTAAAAGCTTGGCAAATCATTGCTTTTATAAATTATACCAACGAAGTAAGACCACAATTACAAAAGCAATTACAAAATTTTAGTGAACAATTATTTACAAGCAATGCACGATTTAACTCGATTGTATATCGAATAATGATTAAGTTAAAACAGATTAATCACAAAGTAAGTAATAACAAACAAATTAGAGCAAGTGTAATTACAAACTGGCTTGGACATTACGATTTACGCAAAACCCAATATTTAGCAGGACATCGATATGTCAGTTCCACCGAAAGATATTTGCAAGACGATTTAGAAAATTTACACGAAATGATTAATAACTTTCATCCGATTAGTTAAAACTTGATATAACTGGTTGCAAGCTGCAACCAGTTAAAAAAACAAACTAAATTTGGAGGTCACAATCTGTGACCTCCAAATTTAAAAGCGTAATTTTGCAACCTAATTCAAATTAAAAATGAGTAATAAAATCAGTATTCCAGACGAAATCATCACTAATAAAATTTACCTAATAAGAAATGAAAAAGTAATGCTAGATAGAGATTTAGCAGAACTTTATGGAGTTGAAACAAAGGTTTTAAAACAAGCAGTAAGAAGAAATATAAAACGTTTTCCAAAAGATTTTATGTTTGAAATGACAAAAGAAGAATTTATAAACTGGAGAGCTGAATTTATGAATGATGGAGATAAAAAAGGGTTACGTTATGCTCCTTTTTGTTTTACAGAACAAGGAGTTACAATGTTATCTTGTGTTTTAAGTAGTGATAGAGCAATCGAAATGAATATTAAAATTATGCGAGTTTTTACAAAAATGCGTGAAATATTAACCGATAATTTAAGTGTAAAATTAGAAATCGAGGAAATTAAAAAGCGATTAACAAGTCATAGTAAAAATATAGAATTAGTCTTTAATTATTTAGACGAATTAATTGAAAAGAAAGACAAGCCAAGAACTAAAATAGGCTATAAAAAATAATAATCCACACAAACCAAATCCAAATTTTTGCGAAAAGGCAAAAACCCTTGTATTTATTTTGCTTCCTATCCATACTTAGAGAAAAATAAAAATCCCTGACTTTGCTTACGCTTTAAAACACGTCAAAATTTTGGACAAAAAATTTTAACAAGTTTTATCCAACGCTAAACCTAAAACAACTAAACATTTTTATTTTTATCCC
>CAYQTF010000214.1:0-3334 GCA_964420345.1 uncultured Flavobacteriaceae bacterium | reverse complement strand
TATACAAACCGTTAGGCACAAGGTGTGACCGCAAAATCACACTCAAAAAATAAAACGTTAAAAAACAACAATATATAGAATAAATTAATAATTTAGCAAAGTAAAATTTAGTCCTGCCTTACCCTTACAAACTAAATTTCATAAGTGCATGAAAAATAATAAATTAATTGCAATTAACTATTAATTTAAAAGAAGTAGAATAGCATATTTTACTTATAACATAAGTAATAAAAACAACATATTAACAAAAACAATAATTATGAAAACAATAATTTTAGTATTAACACTTTTTCTAACAACATTAACAAGTTGCGAAAGAAACGACAATGACTTTAACCCAACATTACCCGAAGCAACACAAACAGGAAAAAATACTTTTGGATGCTACATAGATGGCAATCTTCTAACACCTCGTGATGGTACAGGAACAGTTTTAGGATCTGATACTGGGATGAAATTTATTGGTTCATTATTAAATAGTAATTTTAATGAATTGATAGTTCATGATTTTAAAAGTAATACAGGTGGTTTATTAAAATTACATTTTGTTGATTTACACCAAAATGGAGAAGGGAATTTTAATATTAAAGAAAGTAATTGTTTTAACGGTCTAGATGCCAACCCAACAGTTAACTTAGTATGCAGGTTGTGGAATAGTGATATTGAAGCATATAAATGGTATTGTTCAATTGAAAGCACAGGCACTCTAATTATTACAAAATATGATTTTGAAAACGGTATAATATCAGGCACTTTTAGTTGTCAAGCAGTAAATAAAGATGACCCAAATGAAGTAGTTGAAATTTCAGAAGGTCGTTTCGATTTAAATTTGTTTACAATTTTTGATACCGAATTCCCATAAAAAAAGGTGCCACGCCAATGACACCTAATCAATAATAAACAATTCACATTAACCATTTATTAAAACACTAAATTATGAAAAAAACAATTACAATTGCATTTATTGCATCATTTTTTATAAATCTATATGCTCAAGAACCCGAAATTAGTATTGACAGCATGCTTGTAAATATTGACAAAACAAGTTTTACAACCAATGTTTTATACGACAAAACAATGCCTTGGTCACAATTAAGTACATTTAACGAAGAAGATAAAAACATTTCTTCATTAAAACATTTTGAACAAGCACTTAACGAATTATACAACGCATCAGATAAACAAAAATTCGTGTCGTATAAATCACTAAGAACAAATTATACACATCGTAATAATAAAAATACGGTAGATGTCGGAATACTAAATGCTTCATTTCACGAATTAAATTTTAATAGCAATGATGAAACTAAAGGTGGTCTTCGTCTTTCAACAAACACTAACAAATTTGAAAAGTTGACCAATGACAAACCTGCGTTTAAAGAAAAACACGTTTTAGTCATTGCTCCTTTAAAAGAATATTTAGTAGGTAGCGACATCACATTCAAATTTGATAACACTTTCTTTATAGAAGAAACCGACACTAAAAAGATACAAACCTTAACTGCAAATTTTGATACCGAAACAGATTACACTATTATTAATGATGGAGTAATCACTACCAATAATGTACAAGTACATTATAATAATGAAGGTTATAAAACATTAATATTTACCGTAACTTTTACGGATGGCACAACAAAAACAACAAGTAGTGTTTTACATACAAAATTAGCCTTTATAAGACCACCACAACCTTTAATCGTTGATGGTACAATTACTGCTGATATTCCTTTTCAAGGTTATGACGGTTCGCCATCATTATTAGATGAACTTGAATATAGAATTTACCACCATACAAATAATGGCAATACTCAAGGTATCTTATTAAAACCAATAATATTTATTGACGGTTTTGACCCAGGCGATGAACGAAAAATTGAAGACTCCGATTCTGACAAACCTGCTGATGACCATTTATCTATTGTTGAATTAATGGAGTATATTGACGATACTGTATCGCCTCCTAGTAATGAATTTTTAATTAATGATTTACGTGAATTAGGTTACGACGTAATAATAGTAAACCACATAACTTACGAAAGAAATAATGTCGAAATAGATGGCGGAGCAGATTATATAGAAAGAAACGCAATGGCACACGTTGCATTATACCAATATTTAAACACATTAGTAAATCAAAATGGTAGCGATGAAGAATTAGTCATTATGGGCCCAAGTATGGGCGGACAAATATCACGTTACGCATTAGCATATATGGAAAAAAACAATTTAGAACACAACACAAGACTTTGGGTAAGTGTAGATAGTCCACATTTAGGAGCAAATATTCCAATAGGTATGCAAGCAATGATGAATTTATTAGATGCTTTTGGAGATAGTACAGCAGCAGCCGATTTTTATAATAATCGCTTAAAATCAGTTGCAGGTAACCAACAACTAATTGAACAACATTTACCATATCATTTGCCAGATAATTTAAATAACGGTTCGCCAGTTAGACAACAATATTTATCCAACTTAACTTCAAACGGTTTAGATGGTTCAAATGGTTATCCGCAAAATTTAAGAAAAATAGCAATGGTAAATGGGTCACTTATGGGTATTAATGTAGATGTTGCAGGTATAGAAGATTTTAGAGTACACGGTTTTATTAATCAAATGTGGTGGACAGTTAAAGTTGCAGAAATGAATACAAATTATATGCCTAATACAGGTCAAACAAAACAAATAGCAAGATTATGGAGACGTTTTAAACCAAACAGAACAGCAACTTATACAAACAATAATCCAAACGGAAGTATGGATATTGTACCAGGTGGTTTATTCGATACCGAAGACCAATTACATAGTGCAGTTTTAGGCGATGACCCTGGTATTTCAAATTGGGGTAATGGTATAAATATTCAAGAAGTTTTATTGGCCTCTTTTTTTGGTATTTGGGGTGATTTTTTTTCATCAAGAACAAATAAAGAAATTCATTCATTTGTGCCAACAGTTAGTGCTTTAGGGTTTAAAAACCCAAATTTTAATTGGAGTCAAAAATTAGATAGAAATTTAGTTTGCTCAAATGAAATTCCTTTCGATAACTATTATGGCCCACAAACAAACACACAACACGTATCTTTTACAAAAGAAAGTATCGATTGGTTATTTGCTGAATTAGATGTTAATACTCCAAATCCACCACCATCAGTTTATTTAGATGATGATAACATTCAAGGTTCTTTTTTTGTTTGTGACAACAATAATGAAGAATATTCATTTGCTAATTGTAAAATAACCTCTAACCCAACTTGGCAAGTTTCAAGTAATCTAAATATTATTGGTTCAAACGTTGGCGAATCTGTTTTAGTTGAAAAAAATGGAAATAGTG
>CAYQTF010000213.1:0-3361 GCA_964420345.1 uncultured Flavobacteriaceae bacterium | reverse complement strand
ATTTTTCCATAAGAAACCACACCATCAATTTCTGAAACTGCTGCTGGATTAGATGGATTACGTGCTTCAAATAATTCAGTCACACGAGGTAAACCACCCGTAATATCACCTGCTTTACCTGCTTTACGAGGTATTTTAACAAGTGTTTGACCAAGTTCAATCTTATCACCTTCTTCTATTGATAAATGCGCACCTACAGGTAAACTATAAGATCTTAATACGTCGCCTTTACTATTTTTAATTAATAAAGATGGGATAACCTTTTTGTTTTTAGATTCTGTAATTACTTTTTCTTGAAAACCAGTTTGCTCATCAATTTCAACAGTAAAGTTAATTCCTCTAACGATTCCTTCAAACTCTACTTTACCAGCATGCTCAGAGACAATAACACCATTAAATGGATCCCACTTACAAATCACTGCTTCTTTCTTTACTTTATCGCCATCTTTTACAAAGATGTGTGCTCCATAAGGTAAATTATTGTTACTTAGAGTTAAACCAGATTTAGCATCTAATATTTTAATTTCCGCAGTTCTAGAAATGATGATTTCGATTTTCTTACCATCTTTATCTTTACCAGAAACTGTTCTTAAACCTTCAATACTTACTCTACCATCAAATTTGGTACTCATTTTATTTTCTTCCGAAATATTACCTGCAATACCACCAACGTGGAATGTACGTAATGTTAACTGCGTACCAGGTTCACCAATAGATTGTGCTGCAATAACACCAACCGATTCCCCTTTTTGCACCATACTATTGGTAGCTAAACTATACCCATAACATTTAGCACAAATTCCTCTTTTAGCTTCACAAGTTAATGGAGATCGTACTTCAACGCTTTCGATTTCATTTGCTTCTATTATAGCTACAATTTTTGGAGTAATCTCCGTATTTGCTATTACAATTACTTCGTCAGTTCTTGGATGTATTACATCGTTTAATGTAAATCTTCCAAAAATACGTTCGCCTAAAGTTTCTGTAACTTCATCATTTTTAATTAATGGGCTTACTTCTAAACCTCTTAAAGTACCACAATCTACTTCGTTTACAATAACATCTTGAGAAACATCTACCAAACGACGTGTTAAATAACCAGCATCTGCTGTTTTTAATGCCGTATCCGCAAGACCTTTACGAGCACCGTGTGTAGAGATAAAGTATTCTAAAATCGATAAACCTTCTTTAAAGTTAGATAAAATCGGATTTTCAATAATTTGTCCACCACCAGAAGTCGATTTTTTAGGTTTCGCCATTAATCCACGCATACCTGTTAACTGTCTAATTTGCTCTTTAGAACCCCTTGCACCAGAGTCAAGCATCATATAAACCGAGTTAAACCCTGCTTGATCTTCACGCAAACGTTTCATAGAAAGTTCGGTAAGTTCATTATTGGTAGAACCCCAAATATCAATTACTTGATTGTAACGTTCTTGATTGGTTAACATACCCATATTATAACTTTGCTGAATTCCTGCTACTTCTTTACGTGCAGCTTCAACCATACCTGCTTTTTCTTCAGGAATAATAATATCACCTAAACTAAAGGATAAACCGCCTTTAAATGCAAACTGGAATCCCATGTCTTTAATATTATCTAAGAATTCACCAATTGTAGGTACATCGGTTACTTTTAATATATTACCGATAATATCTCTTAAAGATTTTTTAGTTAAAACTTCATTAATATAACCAGCTTCTTTTGGCACAACTTCATTAAATAAAACACGACCAACCGTAGTTTTAATTATTTTATTTACTGCTTTACCATCTTCAATATCATGTGTTCTTACCTTAATACTTGCATTTAATTCAACTTTACCTTCGTTAAATGCAATAGTTACTTCTTCAGGTGAATAGAACGTAATTCCTTCTCCTTTAATTTTAACTTTTTTAGTAGAAACTCTTTCCTTAGTCATATAATATAATCCTAAAACCATATCCTGTGAAGGTACTGTAATAGGAGAACCATTTGCTGGGTTCAAAATATTATGTGATGCTAACATTAAAAGTTGAGATTCTAATATTGCTTCAGGTCCAAGTGGTAAATGCACAGCCATTTGATCTCCATCAAAATCGGCATTAAATGCCGTACATACTAATGGATGTAATCTAATCGCTTTACCTTCAATCAATTTTGGTTGAAATGCTTGTATACCTAGACGGTGAAGCGTAGGAGCACGATTTAATAAAATAGGATGTCCTTTTAAGATATTTTCTAAAATATCCCAAACAACAGGTTCTCTTCTATCTATAATTTTTTTAGCAGATTTTACTGTTTTTACAATACCTCTTTCAATTAACTTTCTAATTACAAAAGGTTTATAAAGTTCTGCTGCCATATCTTTAGGGATACCGCATTCGTATAATTTTAAATTTGGTCCTACAACAATTACAGAACGAGCAGAATAATCCACACGTTTACCTAATAAATTCTGACGGAAACGACCTTGTTTACCTTTTAATGAATCTGATAAAGATTTTAAAGGTCTGTTAGATTGCGTTTTTACTGCTGATGATTTACGTGTGTTATCAAATAAAGAATCTACAGATTCTTGTAACATACGTTTTTCGTTACGTAAAATAACCTCTGGTGCTTTAATTTCCACCAATCTTTTTAAACGATTGTTACGTATAATTACTCTACGGTATAAATCATTTAAATCTGAAGTTGCAAAACGTCCGCCATCTAAAGGCACTAAAGGTCTTAATTCTGGTGGAATTACTGGCACAACGTCAATAATCATCCATTCAGGTCTGTTCTCTCTATTTTTAGCCGCATCTCTAAATGCTTCCACAACATTTAACCTTTTTAATGCTTCTGTTTTACGTTGTTTAGACGTTTCTGTATTTGCTTTATGTCTTAATTCGTAAGACAAAGTATCTAAATCTAATCTTGCTAATAAATCTTTTAAACAAGCTGCACCCATTTTTGCGATGAACTTATCTGGATCATTATCATCTAAATATTGATTTTCTTGAGGAACTGAATCTAATATATCTAAATATTCTTCTTCCGTTAGAAAATCTAATCTATGTAATGGTTCTCCTTCTTTATCTTTGGCAATACCTGGTTGAATTACTACATAACGTTCGTAGTAAATAATCATATCTAATTTCTTAGAAGGTAAACCTAAAAGGTATCCCATTTTATTTGGCAATGATCTAAAGTACCAAATATGTGCTACTGGCACAACTAAATCTATATGACCAACGCGATCTCTACGTACTTTTTTCTCGGTAACTTCTACACCACAACGGTCACAAATAATACCTTTATAACGTATGCGTTTGTATTTACCACAAGCACATTCAAAATCTTTTATTGGTCCAAAAATACGTTCACAAAACAAACCAT
>CAYQTF010000212.1:0-3378 GCA_964420345.1 uncultured Flavobacteriaceae bacterium | reverse complement strand
TTTTATTTTAATAATTCTGAAATTCTCCTAATAGCTTCTTTTAACAAATCTTGTGATGTTGCATAAGATAAACGAATATAATTTGGCAACCCAAAAGCATCGCCTGTTACGGTTGCAACATTTGCTTTTTCTAATAATAATAGTGAGAAATCGGAAGCATTATTTATTTTAATTCCAGCAATTGTTTTTCCGAAATAATAAGAAATATCTGGAAAAACGTAAAATGCACCTTCGGGTATATTTAAGTTAAATCCTTTTACTTTGGCTAATAATTCTAAAACTAAATTCCGTCTAACTTCAAATTCATCGACCATAAATTTAATTTTAGAAACTGGTGCGTCTAAAGCAGCAATCGTTGCCATTTGTGCAATACAATTTGTACCCGAAGTGATTTGTCCTTGCATTTTATTACAAGCTTTAGCGATCCATTCTGGAGCGCCAATATAACCAACACGCCAACCAGTCATAGCAAACGATTTGGAAACGCCATTTACCGTAATTGTTCTATCGTACATTTCTTTAATTCTGGCAAAACTAAAATTAGTGCCTTTAAATAAAATATGTTCGTAAATTTCATCGGAAATTACATAAATATTTGGGTGTTTTTCTAAAATTACTGCTAATGCTCTGTATTCTTTTTCAGAATAAACCGAACCACTTGGATTGTTAGGTGAATTAAAGAAAATTAATTTTGTTTTTGGTGTGATTGCGGCTTTTAATTGTTCTGGTGTGATTTTGAAATCGTCTTCAATTTTTGTTTTAATTGGTACAGAAATTCCTTCGGCTAAATTTACCATTGCTTCGTAACTTACCCAAAATGGTGTTGGCAATAAGACTTCATCGCCTGGGTTTAACAAAACCATTGCCACATTTGCTAAAGACTGTTTTGCACCTGTAGATACCACAATTTGATTAACATTATAGTCTAATTTATTGTCACGTTTAAATTTTCTACAAACTGCTTCACGTAGTTCTAAATAACCATTTACTGGCGTATAAGAATTGTAATTGTCGTTAATTGCTTTAATTGCAGCTTCTTTTATAAAATCGGGTGTATTAAAATCTGGTTCACCTAAACTTAAACTAATAATGTCTTTACCTTGTGATTTTAATTCTCTAGCTTTTGCCGCCATTGCTAAAGTTTGAGAAACTGGTAGTCGATTTATTCTATCGGAAAGAGGATTGTTCATGAGTGATATTTTAAAGTGCTAAAGTAATGCATTAGAATTTTTAAAAGAATGATTTTAAAATAATAAACTCCAAAAGTTTTGAACTTTTGGAGTTTTAAATATTCAGTGATTGTTTGTTTATATAATCGGTTAATTGTTAGTATTATTTATAAACGATTACACAAATAAACAATTAAAACATTTTATTTTTTAAGCAATTACAGGTTTTTGACCTAATACTTTTAACTGATTATAATGTTCTTTAACTGCTTTCCACATAGTGTTATATTCGTTATATGGTAATTTGAATTCTAATGTAGTTTCTTTTACAATTTTTGCAATTTTTTTATAATGTATATGGCTAATATTTGCAAACAAATGATGTTCTACTTGTCTGTTTAATCCACCAGTAAAAAAACCAACCAACCAACTTTTTGGTGCAAAATTAGATGTTGTAAATAACTGATGTATTGCCCAAGTGTTTTTTATATTTCCGCTTTCGTCTGGTTTTGGCATTGTAGTGTTTGGCATAACGTGTGCTAATTGAAAAACCACACTAAGTATAATTCCTGCGGTGTAATGCATAACAATAAACCCTATTAAAACTTGATACCAAGCAAAACCTAATAGTATAGGTAATACAATCCAAAAGGCGTAATATACTATTTTACCAATTATTAATTTAGTCCATTGTGTTGCTGGGTTTGGAAATTCACCATAAGATAATTTTCTTTTTAAATACTTATAAGATTGTTTAAAATCGGTTGTAATTGCCCAATTTACCGTTAACAATCCGTAAAGGAAAAACGCATAATATTTTTGATATTTATGAATTTTCAACCACTTTGTGTGTTTAGAAAAACGAATAATTCTACCTGCATCTATATCTTCATCATGACCTTGTATGTTTGTATAAGTATGATGTAAAACATTGTGTTGTACTTTCCAATTATAATCGTTACCAGCCAAAATATAAATACTGCTACCAAATAATTTATTCACCCATTTTTTACTTGAAAAAGAACCGTGATTAGCATCGTGCATTACATTCATACCAACTCCTGCCATACCAACACCAACAATAATCATACTTAACATTTGTGCCCAAACAGGTAAATTAAATGTGTAAATTAAAGCAAGTGGAACAAACAATAAAGAAAACATGACTATCGTTTTTAAGTATAGTTTCCAATTTCCTGTTTTTTTAATGTTATTTTCTTTAAAATAACCATTGACTTTTTTGTTTAAAGTCTTAAAAAATTTTGCTTTATCAACTCTAGAAAATTTTATTGTATCAAATGTCATAATGTTGTTAATTCTTAATAGAACAAAATTACATCAATTTTATTGCAAAAAACTAATATTTATCATTTTTTGAATTTTCTACCTATTTAATTCAATAATCTTTTAATTTTGTTGTTCGAAATTATGGATAAAATAAAACACTACTTTCCCGAACTGTCTAATGTACAAATACAACAATTTGAACAATTGGAAGAATTATATAAAACTTGGAATGCACAAATAAATGTAATCTCTAGAAAAGATATTGATGAATTATATGTTCGACATGTGTTGCATTCTTTAGCAATTGCTAAAGTGGTACAATTCAAACCAAAAACTAAAATTTTAGATGTTGGTACTGGTGGCGGATTTCCAGGGATTCCGTTAGCTATTTTATTTCCTGAATGCGAATTTGTTTTAGTTGATTCTATTCAGAAAAAAATAAAAGTTGTGCAAGAAGTAGCTAATGAATTAGGTTTAGAAAACATAAAAGCCATGCAAATTAGGGCAGAAAAAGTGGTTGGTGAATTCGATTTTATTGTTAGTCGCGCTGTTACAAAAATGGATAGTTTTGTAAATTGGGTTCGTAAAAAAGTTAAAAAGAAACAAAATCACGAAATTAAAAACGGAATTTTATACCTAAAAGGTGGCGATTTAACAGAAGAGTTAGCAAAATTCCCAAATGCTAAATTGTATAACATTTCCGATTTTTTTATCGAAGATTTTTTTGAAACTAAAAAAGTAGTGCATTTACCAATTAAAAAGAGAGGTTAAAAATTTTTAAATTCTAGAGTTTTTTAATCGAACAATACTAAATATAAATAAGTATATTTACCTCTCAAAAAAAAAATTAAACCAATCAATGAAACCAAAATTCATCCTACTTTTAATAGGATTCTCCTGTTTTGCACAAAATGAAATTGAG
>CAYQTF010000211.1:0-3387 GCA_964420345.1 uncultured Flavobacteriaceae bacterium | reverse complement strand
AAATATTCCGTTTCATTACTTAAAACTAAGGCATCGTATATTTCTATTTGTTTTCCAAAAGATTTTGAAATGATAAAACAATCACTAAAACCTAATTTTTTTAATCTGTATTTTAAAGTTAGTGCTTCGCTATATGTAGTGAAATTACCTATAGAAAATTTAGTATAACCATCTTCTGTAAATTCCCTTAAATTCATTAAACTATTAGAAGTAAGTTTAAAGTTTTGAAAAGCACCTAATTGTACATTGTATATTATTTTTTGACTATCTAAAGTTAATTTGTTTATAATGCCATCTTTTACATCATTTATCTGGAAATTCTGATAAAAATCTTTATAAAACCGTATAGAATCTTTATTAACTTTAATAAACTTTTCACCAGTATTAAAGTTCATACTTGAATTATTTTTTTTAAAAAAGTACAACCAAACGGAACTCGTTAAAAAAAGCAACATTAAAATACCTAAAATTACCTTATGTCTTTTTAATTTTTTAATTTCTGATTTATCTCCATCATTTTTTTTAAGAAGTTTTTGAGTTTCTTTAATTTGAGATTCTAATTTATTTAATTCTTCAATACTGTCCAATTCCATTTTTTATTGATTTTGAGGGTTACTATTTTATTGAAATTGTTTATAGATTATTTGCATTTGCGATTAATTCCGCAATATCTAAAACTTCTATTTGATTTTCTTTTTCTTTTGCCTTAATACCATCTGTAAGCATGGTGTTACAATAAGGACAAGCAGTAGCAATAATTTGAGATTTAATTTCTAAAGCATCTTCGGTACGTAAAACATTTATTTCTTTATCGCCTTTTTCGGCATCTTTAAACATTTGTGCGCCACCAGCACCACAACATAAAGCAGTTGCTTTATTACGTTTCATTTCGGTTAAATTAACACCTAATTTTTTAATTAATTCTCTCGGACTTTCATATTCATTATTCGCTCTACCTAAATAACATGGGTCGTGAAAAGTTAGTACCTTATCTTTTAAACTATCATTATTAATGGTAAGTCTGCCTTCATTTATTAATTTTTGGATATATTGTGTGTGGTGATAAACTTTATAATTACCACCTAAATCTGGATATTCATTTTTAATAGTGTTAAACGAATGTGGATCTGTTGCAACAATGGTTTTGATTTCATAACCATTTAAAACTTCAATATTCATCATTGCTTGCATTTGAAAAAGCATTTCGTTTCCTGCTCTTTTTGCCAGATCACCAGTAGAAGTTTCTTCAACACCTAAAACTGCAAAATCTACTTTTGCTTGATGTAAAATTTTTACAAAAGCACGTGTAATCTTTTTTGCTCTGTCATCATAACTTCCAGCAGCACCAACCCAAAATAATATTTCTGGTTGCTTGCCTTGAGCGAGCATTTCTGCCATTGTTGGTACGTTCATAATTTTTTGTTTATTTGTTTAATCGTTTATTTGTGTATTAATTTTTTTACTTAACATTTAACATTTAACATCTAACATCTAACATCTTAATGTTTTCCATCATCAAATACCTCAATAGTTACAGTTTTTTCTACTAATTCGGTAAATTTCCCTCTATATCTTGTTGCTTTTACTAAATGATTATCAATCCAATGGTAATTGCCACCTCTAGGTTTCCCCATTAAAAGACTGTGGTAATTAAAACCATTTTTTTCTAACCATATTTCGGTATATTCTCTATGTTCTTCGGTTCTTGATGTGAAAAAGCAAATAATATGGCCTTCTTCAAACCATTTGTTAAGTGTAATTAGCGCATCTGGATATACTTTTGCAGTCAGCATTCTTTCTGGTTCTTCATTTGGAATGTCATCACAGATAGTACCATCAATATCGATAAGGTAGTTTTTTACTTCGTCTGCTAATTTAGGACTAATTAAATTACCTTCTTTATCTTTTATTTGGTTGAGTTTTTTCATTGGTTTATTATTATGTGTTTTTGACTAAATGCTCTTAACTTATTGCAAAACGCCTAAAATCTATTGTAATTACTCTTCATCTTTCCAGTTTAACCTATCTTGTTGATTGTATTGCCAAGGCGCTCCATTATTTTCAATATTAGTCATCATCATATTTAATTCTTGTGGTGCAGCGGATTGTTCCATCACTAAAAATTGTCTCATTTCCATTATTATGGATAACGGATCAATATTTATAGGGCATTCTTCCACACATGCATTACAGGTTGTACAAGCCCAAAGTTCTTCCGGAGTAATATAATCGTTTAGTAGTTGTTTTTTATCGTCTTTAAATTCGTCATTTTTATCAATATTTTTACCAACTTCTTCTAATCTATCTCTAGTTTTCATCATTATATTTCTAGGCGATAATTCCTTGCCAGTAAGGCTTGCAGGACAAACCGAAGTACATCTACCACATTCCGTACAAGTATAAGCACTCATTAGTTGCACCCAATTTAAATCGAAAACATCGCTTGCACCAAATTTTTCAATTTCGACATTTGGATCTTCTTCTGGTATTGCGTAAGGATCCGCATCTGGATCTAGCATTAATTTCACTTCTTTAGTAACAGTTTTGTTATTAGGAAACTTTCCTTTTAAATTCAAATTGGCATAAAAAGTATTCGGAAATGCTAAAAGAATATGTAAATGTTTAGAATAATAAAGATAATTTAAAAACACAAAAATACCTGTGATGTGAATCCACCATGCAGAACGCTCTATAATAATTAGTGTTGCTTCAGAAAAACTAGATAAGAGTGGTGCAATAAATTGACTTATAGGAAATGCTCCTGCTTTTACATAATTTGGAGTTCCTAAATTTTGTAAATTGACATCTGCAGCATTCATAAATAAAAACAAACTCATTAAAACCATTTCAAAATATAAAATATAGAGAGCATCATTTTTAGGAAAACCTTTCATTTCTTTATTCCAAAATCTTGGTATTTGTATTATTTGTCTTCTAATCCAAAATACAGTAACGGATAATAATACTAAAAATGCTAGTATTTCAAACGAACCGATTAAGAAATTGTAGAGTTTTCCTAAAGGAGAAAAAATACGATGTGTACCCAATAAACCATCAATAATAATTTCTAAAACTTCAATATTTATGATGATAAAACCTACATAAACTATAATGTGTAAAATACCTGATACAGGTCTGCGTACCATTTTAGATTGACCAAGAGCAATATTTGCCATATTTTTCCAACGTTCAGATTTATGGTCTGTTCTATCAATATCTTTCCCTAACTTAATGTTACGGATAATTTTTCTGATGTTTTTGATGAAAAAACCAATCCCGATAACTAGAATTACTGCGAATATTATGTTTGGTATGTATTGCATTTTTTATATTTTAGTCTTTAGTCTTTAGTCTTTAGTCTTTAGTCTTTTAGTTTGTAGTGTCTCT
>CAYQTF010000210.1:0-3452 GCA_964420345.1 uncultured Flavobacteriaceae bacterium | reverse complement strand
GAAAAGAAAATAATAAAAGCCAAAATAAACTTCCTTTTTTAACCAATGCGTAGGACAAATTCTCTCCTATTGGGAACAAACCTATCTCAAGTCCTTCAACAAACAGCATAAGTCCTATTGTTACAAACCCAAGCCCAATAAGGGTCTCAAATAGATTCGGAAAAGGCTGTTGTATTACTATTATTTGAAAGAAAGAAACTACCACAATAATGGGTAATAGATCTAAAAAAGAAACCTTTAGTTTCTTTGCTACAATAACTACTAATTTTAAAATCATTAATTCAACCCTTAGTTATTTTATAATGTAGTAAATTATTTTCATTTTCAAAGCTTCTGTTTCCGTAATTAAATTTAATATTAATTTACAATGAGGTACAACCATTGGCATAAAGTTAGTGCTGGATAAAAATACAATAATTTTCGGGTTTAGCACTTAACCAAATTTTTTAATTTTTTCTTTTTCGATATTAACGCAAAATTGAAAATTTTTCGAGCTTTGAGATACAAAACAAACCTTGAACTAAGCAATTAGTCATTATTGTTTTTATTGATTATTACAAACCGTTTGTCTCTTCATTCAACAGTTTTATTCCGTTTGCGTTAGTATCTTTTTCATATAGATCCTTAATTCCGTAAGTGTTTGCCACGAATACACGAATTAAACTCAAATATTTTTATTTTAAAAAAATCATACGGATTTTAAACAACTGAATATTAGCGATTTGATATTTTCTTTATTCATAAATTCGTGGCTTTTTTTTTGCGCCAAACTTTAATAGCATCACTAATTCTAGTGAACGAAATAATAACATAAAGTATGACAAACAATGAAACGAATAAAATCCTTGCGGATTTAAAGGTCATAATAGAACGGTCAAAAACCTTTGTGTTTAATCTACCTCTAATCATTTTACTTCATAATCATTATAAAATCAAAAATATTTCTTTAATTTTATCCTCTTAAATTAAAAAATGACCGACACTATATTAATGATTAGACCAGTGGCTTTTAGAAGGAATGAAGAAACTGTAGAAAATAATTATTTTCAAAAAGAGAAAACAAGAGTTTTACCAAAAACAATGCAAACAAAAGCGTTAAAAGAATTTAATGCCTTAGTTAAGAAATTAGAAAAAGTTGGCATTAATGTAATTGTGGTTGACGATACTACAGAAACAGATACGCCAGATTCTATTTTTCCTAATAATTGGCTTTCTTTTCATAAAAACGGTACGGTTTGTATTTACCCAATGTTTGCAGAAAACAGACGTTTAGAACGTAGAGAAGAAGTCTTAAAAACAGTAGAGTCTAACGGTTTTAAAATCGAAAATATTATTGATTATTCTTCCGCAGAAGAAGAAAATGTATTTTTAGAAGGCACAGGAAGTTTTGTTTTAGATAGAAAAAATAAAATTGCTTATTGTGCATTATCACCTAGATCTAACGAAAGTCTTTTTATTGAATTTTGTGAAGATTTAGAATATACTCCTATTTTATTTAGAGCGCATCAAACTGTCGCTAATAAACAAAGGTTGATATATCACACCAATGTCATGATGAGTATTGGTGACAATTTTGCTTTAATTTGTTTGCAAGCCATTAGTAATAAAAAAGAACGCAAACAGGTGATTTCTATGCTAAATAATTCCCGTAAGGAAATAATTATGATTAGCCAAGAACAGGTTAATCATTTTGCTGGAAACATTTTACAAGTAACCACTAAGGATAAAAAGTATATTGTAATGAGTACGACTGCTCTTAAAAGTTTAAGTGAAGCGCAAATTAAAATTATTGAAAAACATGGCGAAATAATTTCGAGTAATGTTAGTACTATAGAAGATTACGGTGGCGGAAGTGTACGTTGTATGTTAACTGAGGTTTATTTATAAATGCCTTAAAACAACGAAGAAACTAGATTACACACAAACTCTAAAAGTTCGGTATCTTTTTTGGTAAATGGATTAATTGTATGAGAATCAACATCTAACTGACCAATATTTTTGTTATTTTTAAAAATAGGAATTACAATTTCTGATTTAACTTCTGCATCACAAGAAATATAATTGTCTTGTTCGGACACATCTTGCACCACAAAATTTTCGTTACTAATGGCAACTTGACCACAAATACCTTTACCAAAAGGAATAATAAGATGTTCGGTTGGTTTACCTGCAAATTGTGCTAGTTTTAGTTCTTTTTTATTTCCGTTTACAAAATAAAAACCTATCCAATCGTAATAAATTACTTCCTTTTTTAAGATATCGCAAACTTGCTGTAAGATAATTTCTCTTTCGTTTTTAGAAGTGAAAATATTTTTGATTGCAACTTTTAATTTATCCATTATATAATTCTGTATTGTTTATTTTTTGAACTAAAATAGTTTCCGTAGTTTTGAGCAAATATAAAAATCATTTTTTTTGAAAAAAAACAAACCCATATTATTATTTTTAGCCAAGTTTTTTATCAGTTATTTTATTTTAGTTGGTATGTATAACCTATATCAAAATAATACGCAAAAAAAAGAACCGAATTTTTCATGTTCACCAATCACAGAAAACGTTGCTAAACAAAGCGAAAAATTAATTACGTTTTTTGGTTATGATGCAGAAACACTGCAACATCCTAAAGAATTATCTTTTAAACTTTTTGTTGAAAAAAAATATGTTGCCAGAGTTATTGAAGGTTGCAACAGTATAAGTGTTATTATATTATTCTTGGCTTTTATTATTGCATTTTCTGGCAAAACAATTACTACAATACTTTTTGGGGTGATAGGTAGTGTTTTAATTTACTATATAAATATTGTAAGAATTGCTATATTATCTATTGGTTTATATAAATATCCTAAACAAGAAAGTCTTTTACACGATCTTATTTTTCCTGCAATAATTTATGGTTTTGTTGTTGTTTTATGGTTAATTTGGATTAAAAAATATGCTTATTCTATAAATAAAAATGAATAGTATTCTAAAATACATATTAGTTTTTTTATTACTTATTTGTTTGATATTAGTACGTGCTTTTCAGACTAATTTATTCTACGATCCGTTTATTGCTTATTTTAAAAATGGTTACTTGCATTTACCTTTTCCTGAATATAAAGTTGGTAAATTATTTCTTTCTTTTGTTTTTAGATATTTAATAAATTTTATTATTTCGGTTGGAATTATATATCTTTTATTTAAAAAGAAGTATTTGAAATTTAGTTTGAGATTTTATGTTATCGCATTTTTAATTTTATTGGTGTTGTTTTTTATTGCGTTACAATTTACGGATAGTTATCTTTTTTTATTTTATGTACGTAGGTTTTTGATTCAACCTTTATTTGTTTTAATTTTGATTCCTGCTTTTTATTATCAGAATCAGAATTCTTGATTTAATAAAAAGAGCTAAGTTCTGTTTATATACTAATTTGCTTATATAATTCCGATTTTGTATATTTGTAAAAAATATA
>CAYQTF010000209.1:0-3502 GCA_964420345.1 uncultured Flavobacteriaceae bacterium | reverse complement strand
AATCGTTTTATATTATTTCCTAATCGCATGCCTGAAATTTCTGTTGAAAAATATGGCGATAGATGGCTATATTCAAAAGAAACCATTAGTGTAATAGATCGTTTGTATAAAGAAACTTTTCCTTGGCATACAGATTGGCTAAAAAATAGTATTCCTAAATATGGTAAAAATCAAATTTTTGGCATACAAGTATGGCAATATTTAGGCTTATTAGGTTTGCTGTTATTTGGTTTTATATTCTTCTATATTTTTAAGCGAATTTTATTTTTTATCTTACGGAAAATTCAATTTTTATTAACCAAAAAATCTAGTAACAGAATTACGGTTACCTTACGTAAATTAGCAAGACCATTGGTTTTATTATTACTAATTTATTGTTTTAAAAAATTAATTCCTTCGTTACAATTAGGTTTATCAATTAACACCTTTTTATTCTTAGCATTTAATATTGCACAAGTTGTATTTTGGATTTATGTTTTCCTTAAAATAGTAAAACTATTGATGACTATTTACAAAGAACACACCAAACGAACGCATGCAAAATTAGACGATCAGTTAGTACCAATATTAACTCATTTTTTAACAGGTATTGTAATTTTTCTTGGTGCTTTAAAGTTACTAACCTTATTCGGAATTCCTTCAACAAGTGTTATTGCAGGAGCATCAATTGGTGGTTTAGCATTAGCTTTAGCATCTCAAGATACGGTAAAAAACTTAATTGGTACGTTTATGATTTTCTTAGACAAACCATTTCATATTGGCGATTGGATTGAAGCTGGCGAAGTAAAAGGCACTGTGGAAGAGGTTGGTTTTAGATCGTCGAGAATTCGTGCTGCGGATACTTCTATTTATCAAATTCCGAATAGTACTTTGTCCGAAATTGTGGTAAATAATAAAGGTTTGCGTTTGTACCGAAGATATAATACGGAATTAGGTATTAGATATGATACGCCACCAGAATTAATAGAACTATTTATTAGTGGTTTAAGAGATATAATTAGCGCACATCCGCATACAAAAAAGGATATGAGCGATGTAGCATTTACTAATTTTGGCGATTCTGCATTAAAAATTATGGTCAATCTTTATTTTAAAATAAACGATTGGAGTACAGAACAAAAAGCAAAACACAATCTACATATTGCTATCGTGAAATTGGCAAAATTGTTAGGTGTTGAATTTGCTTTTCCATCAACAACTCTTATGATTGAACAGTTTCCTGAAAAGAAAAATTTTGAGTTAAATTACACTATAAATAAAAGCAATACAAACGATGAAATACAAAAGATAGTTTCCGAACTTGCAAACAAAAAAGAGAATCTAACCGAAACGCAAAATCGTATTGGTGATGATGATTAATGAAATTATATTTTTATATTGATGAGATGGAAAATTCCAAAAATTAAGTTCCAAATTCCAAATAAATTCCAATATTTAAAATTTCAAAAACACAAAAAAAGCCTTACATTTATGTTGAAAAGCATAAAAAATAAACAAATTTAATGTTTGATTTTTTTGAAAATTGTTTTTTGGAATTTGAAAATAACAACCACTATATTTGACATAAAGTCTTAATTTTTTGATTATGTAAAAACGTTTGCAATTATATTAGTAAAGACGTAAAATTAATATGAGTAAAGACGTTTTGCAAAACGTCTTTACTTTACCTTTTGCAAAACGTCTTTACTTATCACCTCGCATCAATAACTTTAATAATATCTATATCCTTATATTTAGTTGAAAGCTCTTGAAAATCAAAAGATAATTTACTTTTATTTTCGATTAATGAACCCTTTAAAAATGCACGTTGTAAAATATCTTCCACCAAATAATCGAGCGCTTTCTCTTTTGGGTTATATTCTTTTTTAAGAGATAATTTGAATAATTTTGCTGTGTTATTATACCAAAAGGCTTTCCAACCACTACGATATTTTTTAATCAAATTAAAACTTGTTGTACCTGTTTGCCTATGAATTAATCGTATTAATAATTTACCTTCGGTTCTGGTTAAATTTTTAAGTTTTCCTTTAAATTCTTCGTTTAATAATTTCTGCGCTTTTCTAATATATTTTTTACGCTTTCTTTTCGATTTAAATTTCTTTAAATTTTTATCAACTTCATCTAAAGTACTGGCAGTGATAACTGCAAACGGATACGCATTATGTACTTTTTTTGTGTACCAACGATAATAACGACGTTCTTTTTTATTATTAAATTTTAATTTTCCTAATAAATTAACCGCATCTAAATCAAAAATAATAGAATCGTTTTCAATTAGAATTAGTTCCTCTTCAATTACTTCTTTTTTCTTTTGTGAAAAAACAGAAAAACCAATTAAAAGTAAAAAAAATGTTATAGTATATTTCATAATGTTGTAGTAACGCTAAAACTATTCCAAAATTACTATTAATTGTTTAATTTCTGAATTGTTTATTTGTTTTTTGTAATTTGGCATTCCAAATTAAAACTGAATACGAATGTCAAAAAAGAAAATTCTAACTAAAAAATCCATAGATTTTTTAGAAAAATATTTAAATAATGCTTCGCCAACAGGTTACGAAGTTGAAGGACAAAAATTATGGATGAATTACCTAAAACCATATGTAGATGAATTTATAACCGATAGTTATGGCACCGCAGTTGGTGTTATAAACCCGAAAGCAAAATTCAAGGTAGTTATTGAAGGTCATGCCGATGAAATTTCTTGGTATGTAAATTATATTACCAGCGATGGTCTTATTTATGTGATTAGAAATGGTGGTTCAGACCACCAAATTGCACCAAGTAAACGTGTAAATATTCACACTAGAAAAAACGGGATTGTACAAGGTGTTTTTGGCTGGCCAGCAATTCATACCAGAAAAGGTGCTTCTGAAAAAGCCCCAAAACTAGACAATATTTTTATTGATGTTGGTTGTAGATCTAAAAAGGAAGTAGAAAAATTAGGTGTTCATGTTGGTTGTGTCATTACATATCCTGATGAATTTATGATTTTAAATAAAAATCATTTTGTTTGTAGAGCAATCGATAATAGAATGGGTGGTTTTATGATTGCTGAAGTTGCCAGATTATTAAAAGAAAACAAACAAAAATTGCCTTTTGGTTTGTATATAACCAATTCGGTTCAAGAAGAAATTGGTTTGCGTGGCGCACAAATGATTGCCGACACCATTAAACCCAACATTGCAATTGTTACAGATGTTTGTCATGATACAACAACACCAATGATTGACAAAAAAACGCAAGGTGAAGCAATATGTGGCGATGGACCTGTAATTGCTTATGCGCCAGCAGTACAAAATAATTTACGTGATTTAATTATAGATACTGCAACAGAAAATAAAATAAAATTTCAACGCAATGCTTCGTCTAGAGCAACAGGCACAGATACCGATGCTTTCGCATACTCTAATGGTGGCGTACCAAGTGCTTTAATTTCTTTGGCATTACGTTATATGCACACAACTGTAGAAATGGTGCATAAAGATGATGTAGAAAATGT
>CAYQTF010000208.1:0-3536 GCA_964420345.1 uncultured Flavobacteriaceae bacterium | reverse complement strand
AAAAGAAAAGGTGCAACTTTTGCAGTTATAAGAAAACAATTACATAAATACTCTGATTTTTTAGATACAAGAATTGCAGTTTATAAATTAAAAGAAACTGAAATAACCAAAGAACTCTTAAAAAATGACTTTGATATTAAGTTTAAAGGTAAAATTGTAATTAAAAAAACAATAATTGATTATTTTCAAGAAATGATTGATGAAAAAACAGATATAAATCAATCTGTTTCTAGTATAAAAAATTATACTGGCATGAAAAATAAGTTGGTTAGATATGAAACTTATTTAAACCTAAACAGAAAACTTATTTTTGATGATTTCGGAACTGGTTTTTTTGATAGTTGGTTAAAATTCTCATACAAAGTATTAAATAATAGTGACAATACTATTAATAGACAAGTACGTTATTTTAAAACTTTTTTGATTTGGAGTCATAAAAAAGGGTTGCATAAAATTACAGATTACAGTCAATTTAAAACCATAGCTACCGAAACAGATGATATTGCCTTGACTAAAAAAGAAGTCTTTGAAATTTTAAACTTTAATTTTAAAACCAATTCACAACAAAAAGTAATAGATCTATTTTTAATAGGCTGTTTTACTGGGCAAAGATTTTGTGATTACTCCGTTTTTGATAAAACAGATTATATTGATGGTAGAATTGTTAGAAAATCAAAGAAAACAAAAGAAAAAACTATTATACCAGTAGACAAAAACAAATTCTTAAAAAAATTATTAGAAAAATACGATTGGAATTTACCAATTATATCTAATCAAAAATTTAATAAAATATTAAAAATCGCATTAAGCGATATTAAAAGTTTAGACTACGATATTAAAAAAAATAGTTATCAAGGGTCTAAAACAACTGTTGATATATTAAAAAAATGGAAAATGTGTGGTAGTCATACAGCACGTAGAACATTTATAACTTTATGTTTAGAAGATGGTTGGACTTATAAAGAAGTAATGACCGTTGCTGGTATTAAAAAAGTAGAAACACTTATGAAATATGATAAAATTAGTTATGATAGATTAGATAACAAAACCAAAAACACATGGCAAGTTTAATTTTAAAATCCTAATTTTACAAACAAATATTAAAAATGGCTATTTTTCAAAAATCGGTACTTAAAAAACATCTAAATAATTTAGACGATACAAAAGTTACAAAAGCATTTCAAGTTTTTAAAAACACTTACAATACCAAAAAAATTGCACAAATTAAAAACTTAAAAGAAGAAGAATATCAAGATGGTTTTATAAGAGATATTTTTGTGACTGTTCTGGGTTATACATTAAGACCAAACGAAAATTACAACATACAACTAGAATATAAAAACCAAACCGATAGTAAAAAAGCAGATGCAGCAATATTAAAAAACGATAGTGCCATTGCCGTAATAGAATTAAAATCTACAAAAACAAAAGACTTAACCAAAGTAACACAGCAAGCATTTAATTATAAAAATAACCAACCAGATTGCAAATATGTTATAACATCTAACTTTCAGAAATTACGATTTTATTTAGATTATGCTAACGAATATGAAGAATTTGATTTGTTTAACTTACAAGAAGAAGATTTTAAAAAACTCTATTTAATATTACATAAAGATAATATTTTAAGCAATTTACCTTTAACTATAAAGGAAGAAACCAAGTTTCACGAGCAACAAATATCAGACAAACTTTATAAAGATTATTCTACCTTTAAAACCAAATTATTCCAAAATTTAACCAAAAACAACCCAAACAACGACAAACTTTTATTATTTAAAAAATCACAAAAATTATTAGATCGTTTTTTGTTTATTCTCTTTGCCGAAGATAGTGGTTTATTGCCACCAAATTCTATAAGTAGAATTATAGAAACCTACCATAAACTAATAGAGTTAGACGCAAAAAAACCATTATACACAATCTTTAAACAGTATTTTGGATATATGAATAAAGGCAGAAAAGGCAAAACACCAACAGACGATATACCTGCATATAATGGTGGTCTTTTTTATAAAGATGCTATTTTAGACACACTAATAATTGATGATAATATACTAATAGACGACTTACTAAGCCTATCGGAATACGATTTTAATACCGAAGTAGATGTAAATATTTTAGGGCATATTTTTGAGCATTCGTTAAACGAAATTGAAGAAATAACCGCACAGATTGAAGGTACTTTAACCGACAAAACAAAAAGTAAACGTAAAAAAGATGGTGTTTTTTATACACCAAAATACATAACACAATACATTGTAGAAAACACTATTGGTACATTATGTAACGAAAAAAGAAAAGAATTAGATATTGAAGAAATTGAGTTTGATGGCACATACAGAACCAAAGAAAACAAACTTTCGGCAAAAGGTAAAAAACTATTTACCAAACTAAAAAACTATAAAGATTGGTTAATTACTTTAAAAATTATTGATCCTGCTTGTGGTTCTGGTGCGTTTTTAAACCAAGCACTAAATTTTTTAATTAGCGAACACAAAATTATAGACGATATTATTGCCGAACTAACCAACTCGCCAATGCGTTTGTTTGATGTTGATAAAACCATTTTAGAAAACAACCTATTTGGCGTAGATATAAACGAAGAAAGTGTAGAAATAGCACAACTCTCACTTTGGTTGCGTACTGCTCAAAAAGGCAGAAAACTTTCTAGTTTAAATAACAATATTAAATGCGGAAACTCTTTAATAAGCGATAGAGAAATTGCTGGCGATAAAGCATTTGATTGGCACATAGAATTTAAAGAAATTATGGATAATGGTGGCTTTGATTGTGTGATTGGAAATCCGCCTTATGTTTTGTGTCAACCATCAAACACTAATGAAAAAACACTTGAATATTATAAAAATTTTAATGTTGCTAGTTATAAAATAGATTTATTTCATCTGTTTTTTGAAAAATCAATTAATTTGTTATCTAAAAATGGATTGTTAGGATTTATTACACCTAATACATACTTAACAAATAAATATATAAAACCATTACGTAATTTTATATTATCAAACACTTCAATTAAAACAATTGTCGGTCATAAAGAACCCGTTTTTACAGAAGCAAGTGTTGATGTAGCAACAATAATTTTAGATAAACAATTAATTAAAAATAATAAAATAAATATAGTTGAAAACACTAATGAATTATTTAAAATAATTGATACAAAAGAACAAAATAAATGGTTTAAAGATGATGATAGAATTTTTAATTTAAATTTTGAATTTGAAATTAATACAGATAATTGTTTTACTTTAAGTGAGATTTCTTCTGTAACTTTTGGTTTGCAGACAAAAGATAAATCTACTTATGTAGCAAATTTTAAAAAAGAAGATGATTGGGAAAATTGTTATACTGGCAAAGATATACAAAGATATTATTTAGAAAAATCTTCTTTATTTTTTAAAAACAATAGTGATGAAGTAAAAGCTGGTGGTTCGTGGAATATGAAAATACATCATTCAAAAAAAAGGTTCTACTACAAATTTAGTGGGTAAAGATTTAACCCGCCATGAAAGAAGAGT
>CAYQTF010000207.1:0-3542 GCA_964420345.1 uncultured Flavobacteriaceae bacterium | reverse complement strand
GTAATAAAAATAGGACTTAACAGTGTTTTTGTTTTTTTAAACGCAATGCTAGTGAAATTAAATGAGAAAAGAATTGATTTAATAATTTGTGATTTAAGTTTTAGAAATGATATTGAACGTGACGGTTTTTATATAATAAAACATATTCTTGGTTTTGAACCAAAAATTAAATCTATTGCATACACAAGTTTCGATTCGTATCGAGTAATGAAAAAAGCAATAGAAAGTGGTTTTGATAGTTTTTTAGACAAAGGCTGTACTTTTAAAGAGTTTTCAGATACTATTACTAATGTTTTAAAAAAGAATGGTATCTATGAATCTGAAATAATGAAAAAATTAAAAAGTAAACGTGAGGTTTTTGTTCGTTCTGTTTTTAGTGATTCTCAATATGGTTTTTATAATTTAAGTGAACGTGAATTAGAATTAGTTATCAACTGTGCTAATACAACTGATAAAGAAGAATTAGGAAAACTAATGAATATTAGTCCTCACACAATAGATACTCATTTTAAACATGTTTTAGAAAAATTAAATTTAAAACATCGTAAAGAAGTAGCCCTTTTTTCTATGGAATTTACAGATGAACTACTACAAATGATAAAACAAAAATGACCTTAAGCAAAATTTAAGGTCATTTTGATAGTCATTGCAAATTGTATTTTAAAGTTCTAAAAGTCCATTAGTTTTTCTAACTGCCTCTGCACTTTCTTGCATTTTTGCTTTTTCAGCTTCTGTTAAATTAATAGTAACGATTTTTTCAATTCCGTTTTTTCCTAAAATTACTGGTACACCAATCGAAATATCGTTTAAATCATATTCACCTTCTAATAAAGTAGAAACGGGAAACATTTTTTGAGCATCTGTAGAAATAGCGTGAACCATGCCTAAAACTGCTGCGCCAGGTGCATACCAAGCAGAAGTGCCTAATAAACCTGTTAAAGTAGCGCCACCAACTTTTGTATCTGCTGCTACTTTTTCTAATCTTTCTTCCGATAAAAACTCGGTTACAGGTACAGAATTTCTTGTTGCTAAACGAGTTAACGGAATCATGCCTTTGTCACTATGACCACCGATTACTATTCCGTCAATGTCACTTATCGGAGCACCTAATGCTTCCGCTAGACGGTATTTAAAACGTGCAGAATCTAATGCGCCACCCATACCAATAATACGATTTTTAGCAATGCCTGTAGTTTTGTGAACTAAATATGCCATAGTATCCATAGGGTTAGAAACGACTATGAAAATAGTATTTGGAGAATGTTCTAAAATACTTTTAGAAACCATTTTAACAATACCAGCATTAATACCAATTAATTCTTCACGAGTCATACCAGGTTTTCTTGGTATACCAGAAGTAATCACACAAACATCTGAATTTGCTGTTTTACTATAATCGTTTGTCACACCAGTTATCATGGTGTCAAATTTTAATAAAGATGCTGTTTGCATTAAATCCATTGCTTTACCTTCGGCAAAACCTTCTTTAATGTCTAAAATTACAACTTCTTTTACAAAATTTCTAATGGCAATATACTCTGCACAACTTGCACCAACTGCTCCTGCACCAACTACGGTTACTTTCATTTTTATTTATTTTAATTGTTATTATTATCTAAAACTAAATGCAATTCCTGCATTTACTGTGTGGTATTCTTGTATGGAATAATCGGCAAAAACCTTAAACCATGCTATATTTAAACGCATTCCTACAGTTCCTCTAATACCAGCATCTACATCAAAGCCTAAATCTATTGGGTCAACTAATGTTGCTTGATTAGAACCGTTTACTGAATAATTACCTTTTACTTTAAGGTTTGCATCGCCTGAAGCATAACCAATACCAGCATAAAAATTAACAATTTTTAAGTTAACATTCCCCAATATTTGAACTGTATATGCATTAACATCTAATTCAATTTCTTGATTAGTTGCACTAATAGTTCCCGAAACATCTTCTGGAGTATAAGTTGTTTTTGATTTAGTAAAAGCGGCAAGTAATGAAATATCAATTAATGGTATTGCATCAGCAATTTTAAAATGTTGTAATAAGTTATGTTGTATTCCTACTCCAAAAAGGTTTGTTTCTACATCTTCGGTTCCTACATTTGGGATAAAACGAAATTTAATTTCTGTTTTTTTAGGTAATCCAAAACCTACTTGAATCATACCTGTTGGTACAATTGCATCTATTGGTAAATCTTCAGCGATACCATTTAAGGTTTCAATTGTACCAACTCTAAAACTATCGGGTAAAGTGCCATTATTTATTAAATCTTGAGGAATAATATTTCCTGCACTATCTAATGGTACTATAACATCTAATACTTCTGATGAATTATCTCCAAATACTGTTGGTATTTCGGAAGAAGTACCATTTTGTAAGGTTAAATAAGAATAATCAGAATTTCTAAATTCAAAAGTTTCATCTTTTAAAGGAATAAATGACCCAGTAACATTCATAGTAATATCAAACCCAAATAACTTATGTGTTTTACCTGAATGATACCAACCACTATTTAAATTATGTACCAAACCTGTAAAAACGGGATTTAAAAAACCCTCTAAATATTTTGAAGCATCTTCTCTACCTGTTGTAATAATATCTTCGATTTGTGCATTAGCAGAAAAACCAAATAATATTACACATATTAAACTAACTAATTTTGTACTCTTTTTAAATTTCATACTCTTTAAATTTTATTAAATTATTATTTTATAGAAATTGAGTTGTTAGTTTAATTTTATTAATTATAAAAAAATTGCGATGATATTCTGTTGTGGTAAAGACTTTTTACAATGAGATTTCTGTAAAGACGTTTTGCAGTGACATTACTGTAAAGACGTTTTGCAAAACGTCTTTACAGTAATTACTATTATATGTCAATATTAGCATATGTTGCATTTTCTTCAATAAATTTACGTCTAGGTGGCACTTCGTCACCCATTAACATAGAGAAAACGCGATCTGCTTCTGCAGCATTATCTATCGTAATTTGGTACATAGTTCTTTCTTCAGGATTCATTGTAGTGTCCCAAAGTTGTATTGCATTCATTTCACCAAGACCCTTATAACGTTGTATCGTTCCGCCTCCAAACTTCTTAACAATAGCATCACGATCTTCATCATTCCAAGCGTACTCTCTTTTCTTTCCTTTTTTTACTAAATATAATGGTGGTGCAGCAACGTATATGTTTCCATTTTCTACTAATTCACGCATATATCTAAAAAAGAAAGTCAATATTAAAGTTTCAATATGACTACCATCTACATCAGCATCACACATAATAACTACTTTATGATAACGTAATTTACTTACATTTAATGCTCTTGGATCTTCTTCTGTACCAACAGTAACACCTAATGCGGTGTACATACTACGTATTTCTTCGTTTTCAAAAACCTTATGTTGCATGGCCTTTTCAACGTTTAATATCTTACCACGTAAAGGTAAAATGGCTTGATAATTACGATCTCTACCTTGTTTTGCTGTTCCACCAGCAGAATCTCCCTCAACTAAGAATATTTCACATTTTTCTGG
>CAYQTF010000206.1:0-3573 GCA_964420345.1 uncultured Flavobacteriaceae bacterium | reverse complement strand
CGTGAAGATGGTATTGTAGATTTTGATAATAACCGTTGTATTGGTTGTAAATCTTGTATGCAAGCTTGTCCTTATGATGCATTATATATAGATCCAGATAATAATACTGCAGCAAAATGTAATTTTTGTGCACACAGAATAGAAGTTGGTCGTGAACCTGCTTGTGTTACCGTTTGTCCTGAACATGCAATTATTGCTGGCGATATGGAAAACCCAAACACAGAGATTTCTCAATTATTAGCATCACAACAAGTAACGGTTCGTAAACCAGAAAAAGGTACAAACCCTAATTTATTTTATATTGATGGAGATTTTGCTTCCTTAAATCCAGAAGCAACCGATAAATCTGGTGATTTCTTATGGAACTCACAAGCACGTGGTGTTGGTCATTATGCAAAATATGCAGAAAAAATGATGAATACTAACGACGATGTCAACTTACTAAAAATGACATTAGACAACGACATGCAATCTGCATATCATAAAAAGGAAACCGAAAATCCAAATTATATCGATGTCCTTAACGGAAAAGCACGTAGAGTTTACGACACACCAGACAAAGGAATACTTTGGGGTTGGGAAGTTTCTGCTTATGTAATGACAAAAGCCATTGCTGCAGGTGCATTTTTGTTACCATTTTTAGCAATGATTTTAGGATACGAAGTTTCGGATACTGCTAAATTATGGTCAGCAGGCTTGTCTTTAGTTTTTCTATCTTTAACAGGTTTGTTTTTAGTGATGGATTTAGATAGACCAGACCGTTTCTTAAACGTTTTACTTAGACCACAATGGAAATCTTGGTTGGTAAAAGGTGGTTATATTATTACAATATTCGGATTGTTAGCAACTGTTTTTGGGGCATTTACATTCTTCGAAATTAAAGTTGGCGAAACCATATTATTATGGGTAACTGCTTTCTTCGCAGTAATGTTAGCAATTTATACAGCCTTTTTATTCGCTCAAGCAAAAGGAAGAGATTTTTGGCAAAGTCCAACTTTACCTTTACATATGCTAGTACATAGTGTAATGGCTGGAGCAGCAATATTCATATTGGTAGAGACGTTTTGCAAAATGTCTTTTCTAAATATGGATTTAGGAAATTGGAGTAGTTTAATAACAACAACTTTAATAATCGCTTTAATCGTAAATCTATTCTCGTTGATAACCGAATTAACCATTACGCATCCATCAACAGCAGCACACGCAGTTGTAGATATGATTGTAAAAGGTCGTTATAAAAATTTATTTTGGCTGGTTGTAGTTTTAATAGGAAATGTTTTACCATTAGCACTATTATTAGTTGCACCAAGTGCGATAACGTTAGTAGTGTCTGCTGTATTAGTTCTTATTGGAATATACGCAACAGAAAAAATTTGGATAGAAGCACCACAAAGAATACCACTTGCTTAATGAACGTTAGAAGACCTCACAGGTTTTTAAAACCTGTGAGGTCTCTATTATAAATAAAGTTATTCCGACAGTCTGAAAGAACGACGAGGAATCTTAAAATAAAAAACACAAAGATATGGGATATAAAAAACCATCATTTATAGAAAATATAGCACAAAAACTAGGAGTAATTCCAGATTTGCACAAAGAAAAATACCAAGAATTTGATGGCGATATGCGTCAGTTTTCTGATGAAGAAGTTGCTGAAATGTACGAGAACTTTCCACCGCCAGAAAAATGGGATAATTGGGTAGAATACGATCCAAAAGTTTGGCCAAAAAAGAAAAAAACAACCTATCAAATTGTACCAACAACTTGTTTTAATTGCGAATCTGCTTGTGGTTTAACTGCATTTATTGATAAAGAAACACAAACAGTTGTCAAGTTTGAAGGAAACCCAGAACATCCAGGTTCAAGAGGTAGAAACTGTGCAAAAGGACCAGCAACTATCAATCAAGTAAATGATCCAGATAGAATATTGTATCCGTTAAAAAGAAAAGGAAAACGTGGTGAAGGCGAATGGGAACGCGTCTCTTGGGATGAAGTTTTAGACACCATTGCAGATAGAATTAGAAAAGCAATAAAAGAAGATAGACCAAACGAAATTGCTTACCAAGTTGGTCGTCCAGGACACGAAAAATTCATGAATTGGGTTTTACAAGGTTGGGGAATTGATGGGCATAATTCACATACAAACATCTGTTCTTCAGGAGCAAGATTTGGCTACAATATTTGGTACGGTTACGATAGACCATCGCCAGATCATGCAGAAGCAAAATTTATTTTACTAATTTCTGCACATTTAGAATCGGGTCACTATTTTAATCCGCATGCACAACGTATTATCGAAGGAAAAATGAAAGGTGCTAAGTTAGCAACTATGGATCCTAGATTATCAAATACGGCTTCAATGTCAGATTATTGGATGCCTTCTTATCCAGGAACTGAAGCAGCAGTATTATTGGCAATGGCTTTAATAATTTTAGAAGAAGGTTTATACAACCGTGATTATTTAGAAAACTGGACCAACTGGCAAGAATATCTACAAGCAAAACACAGCGATAAAGAAGTAACATTCGAGAATTATATTGCTGAAATGATTAACGAATATAAAGAATTTACACCAGAATTTGCAGAAGCAGAATCAGGTGTAAAAGCAGAAATGATTCGTGAAATCGCCGTTAAAATTGGCGAAGCAGGAACACGTTTTGCATCGCATAACTGGCGTTCTGCAGGAGCATCTAATTTAGGTGGTTGGGCAGTTGCAAGATGTTTACATTTCTTAACGGTATTAACTGGTGCCGTTGGTGCAAAAGGTGGAACTTCACCAAATTCTTGGAATAAGTTTTCGCCTACACAACCAAATCCTCCAGCACCTCAAAAGGTGTGGAATGAGTTACATTTTCCTAAAGAATATCCATTAGCATTTTTCGAAATGAGTCAATTATTGCCACATTTCTTAAAAGCAGGTCGTGGTTATATGGACATGTATTTTTCACGCGTATTTAATCCTGTTTGGACATATCCTGACGGTTTTACTTGGATGGAAATGTTCTTACGGGAAGATAAATTTGGTTTACACGCAGCGCTAACACCAACGTGGAATGAAACGGCATTTTATGCAGATTTTGTTTTACCAATGGGATTAGCGTCCGAAAGACACGATATTAATTCTTACGCAACACATGGCGGAACTTGGATTGCTTTTAGACAACCAGTTTTAAAAGAAGCAGCACGTAGAAACGGTAAAACATTCCAATATACTTACGAAGTAAACCCAGGAGAAGTTTGGGAAGAAGATGAATTTTGGATTGAATTATCTTGGCGTATAGATCCAGATGGTTCTATGGGAATTAGAAAAACATTTGAATCGCCTTACAGACCAGGAGAAAAAATTACGGTTGATGAGTATTATCAGTACATTTTTGAACGTGTTGATGGTTTACCAGAAACTGCAAAAAAAGATGGTTTTACTGGCGAATTTGCCGAGTTAAATTACATGAAAAAATATGGTGCTTACGAAATTGAAAAAGGCGAATCGTATCATAAAAATGAAACACCATTAACCGATGAACAATTAAAAGGAACTAAAGTTGATCCTATTAATAAAGTAGTTTCTAAAGA
>CAYQTF010000205.1:0-3638 GCA_964420345.1 uncultured Flavobacteriaceae bacterium | reverse complement strand
TTAGCACAAGTATTTTTATTTATAGTATTCCAATTCTCTTTTTGTAACGACTTCTTTATTCTCTGTTTTAACTGATTTGAATATCCAATTTTCGTTGTGATCAACTTTAATTCTAATATATTCTTCGTTGTTACAATTACAGTTTACAATACTGAAATATTTCTTTTTTTTCAATTTACAATTATAATGTTTTGTAGATGTTTCCCATTTTCTACTTGTTGGATTGTAACTTTTATTAATTATTGTTTTAATTAATCCATTTTTATATTCTATTTTTCGTATTTGATTTCTTATTGAGGGAAAACCAGTATCTTCGACAAACCATTTGTATTCCCAAAATAGGTCTTGATTAATTACTTGATTATTTTTATTGTATTTATTTATAAAATGCCCAACTTTAATTTCATTTTCGAAAATTTGAATATGTTTTAGGTAGCCTAAATTATTGTATTTGAATTTATATTTATATACTTTAATAGGACTGTATTTAGAATTAATGTACTTAATGAATTCATAGGAATATTTAGTTTCATTTATAAAAAGTGTGTCTAAATATTTATAAAATATACCTTGTTTTTTTTTAGTTGCCTGAACGACATAATATTTTGTAAGATATTTATCATTATAGGATACTTTGTAATCTAATTTATTAACGCCTCTTTCCTTTAAAATAGTTATACCGTCTGGTTTATATTCGTAATTATAAGTACTTCTCAAAATTTCTTTTTTTAATGCTTTTGAGATTGTTAATTTCCCATTTATATTGTAATTATTTACTATTTTAGTACTGTCAGAATATATGATTATTTCTGTTTTAACTTTACCATTCAAATGTTCAAATCTTTTATTTGTCTGAAGGATGTTTTTAGGATAAAAATTATCTGTATCAAATATTTGCTCGTTTATTTCTCTGTATAATGATTGATTTTCTTCATTCTGAGCGAATACAATTACTGAAATACAGTTAAATAAGAGGATTAATAAGTATCTATTCATTCTGCTTTTTATTTGTGCTAACGTATGTGTAAGCGTAGTTGCGGATTTCAAGGCACTTACTTTTCAATTTATCACTAAACTTTGTTCAAAGATACAAACTTTAAATTAAGCACAAAACCCGCAATTACGTTTACATTTTGTTATGGGCTTTTATTCTTTTTTTATCGTTAATTCACAGATAATCGAGTGAAAAATCGAGTTTATTTTGATTAAATTAATTTAAAGAATTAATCATTTAATATACGACTAATTGCTGATTTAATTAAAAACACTGCAAACAATTGATACAATAATGAAAATATAGCAATAATTATATTTGTTTTAAATGCTGTTGCTAAAAATGTCCATAGCCACATTATTCCAAAGGCAATTAACCAAACCATTGTAGATCCGTCATTTTGTTCTGCCATTGCACCTGCAAAATATATACAAACTATTGAAATTAAACCCCTAATAATTACACCTAAACCAAATATATTATAATTATATTTTTCCATTGATGTTGACCACAAAAAGTAACCCAACCAAATGAAAAAAACTACACCTAATATCCCTAAAATTATATATAATGCTGTCATATTTATTTTTTAAGTTAAAAATTCTGTTAGTTTAGTATTTGCATAAAATTTTGTCAGATGTATTACTAAACTCTCGGTATCTCCGTTACTTATTAATGCTTTTAATTCTTGTTTTTCATTATCGTTTTTCGCAAAATGTTTCACAAGAACATCTCCTTTTCCTGTTTTAATGATTTCTTTAACGAAAACTTGAGTTCGACCCGTTTTAATACATAACTTTAATGCTTCTTTTAATTTCCCTTTATCTAAAAGTTCAATTAGTTCTCCAATCTGGTTATCAGCATTTCTATTGAATTTCCTAACCATTTTGGGTAAATTAATTAAATCAGGTATCCAAAGTATTAGTCCACCAATAATTGTTAAACGGATTAGGAATTTTTTGAAATTTTGTAAATATAACTGATGAAAGCCTAATATACCAGTTGGTGGAAATAACGCAATTAAATATGCAATTGTAATATTTCTTTTCATAATGTTTAATTTTTTTTTTAGTTTATTTATTTTGAAATTCAGTTGGTGTTTCGGTTTATTCCCAATATTTTTTTAGTTTGCAAAAATATATTATAGATACTCCAAAACAAGGGGAAAAATCCCCTTTTTAATGTTGTCTTCGGAATTTACACATTCCACCTTTAGAACATTTTGAAACTGGCTTAAAAGTCCAAGATGTTACACTTCTCCCACATTTCTCACATTGGTAAGCCTTTATTTTTCTGATACTCATAATTTTAATTTATTAGTTAACCTACTCCAAATTTTTATAGTTGGCTTTTCGGTTAATTCCCAACTTTGTAATATTTCGTTATTTTGAGTTTTTGAGCAACTTTTTAGGATATTCCGCTATTTTTCGGTGAGATTTGTTTCTTTTTTTTCGAAAATGCTGATTTCTGTCGAAATTGCCACCAACGACTGGTATAAGAATAGTAAGGGATTATATAAACACTTACTCTAAATTTATAAACTTAACTCAAAAATACAAAAAAGACTTTGAAATAAGCACAAAACCCTTATTATTTTTATACTCTGTTAGGCACATGGTATTCTTCTTAATCCTATATTTTATTATGTTTTAATAGGTTTACACTTTTCCATTAGGAGAATATTGGTTTCCATCGAGAGAATATTTATATCCATTGAGAGAATATTTGTTTCCATCGGGAGAATATTGGTTTCCATTGGAAGAATATTCATTTCCATTGGGAGAATATTGGTTTCCATCAAGAGAATATTCATTTCCATTGAGGGAATATTCATTTCCATAGGGAGAATATTCATTTCCATTGAGGGAATGTTTGTTTCCATTGGGAGAATATTGTTTTGTTTCTGTTTATTTATTTGATAAATCTGTAAATTTAATTTTTGTAACGTTTTTATATTCTGGTGATAATGCACCGTAAACACTTTTTACGTACTTTTTAGAGTTTTGTCCTATTTCATGGACTCCGTTTTCTTCGTTATATAATATTTTATTGCGTGATATTAGTTCTGTTTTTATTTCTGCTTCTGTTTTGTTTACTAATTTTGTTGCTTTTACTAAATCTTCTTGATAGATTTTTAGATTTACTAATTTTAAATCTTCTATATTTGGATTGTAGGTTTCTATTGTTTCAATTAATTGTAATAGTTTATTTAGATTTTCTGCTGTTTCGGTAAAGGATTGTCTTGATGTAGATTTTGTTTCATTATTTTCGGTTTCTTCTTCGTTAAAATCATCTTCTTCTACTTCGATAGTTTTTGTCGTTTTTTTACTTCCTTGAATTAAACGGTTTAATGACCTTGCTTGGTCAAATACACCATCTGTTAGGTTTAAAACATCTAATTGGTTTATTATTCTTGTTGCTTTTGGTTTTAAATCTTCGTAAACTTCTTGTCTTAAATGTATTGCGTTTTTGTTTACATTCCTTTTGTCTATTGCATTGTTTAGACTTACTAAAGCATTGTCGTAAAGTACTGTAATTGCTGGGATTTTCAAATTATTAATACTTGGGTTGTAATCTGTATAAGTGGTAATTTGTTCGATTAATTTTTGAAGGTTTGCAACGTTTTTTGCGTGTCCTGTTTCAT
>CAYQTF010000204.1:1993-3661 GCA_964420345.1 uncultured Flavobacteriaceae bacterium | reverse complement strand
AATCTAAATTATCATAAAATGAAAAAAACAATTTTAATACTAACAATTGCATTTGCAATGTTAACAAGCAAGGCTAACAACATTACAGTTAGCAACATTTCTTTAGAAAACCTAAACGAAGCCCAAAATTGGGTTCATGTAGAATTTGACTTATCTTGGGAAAATTCTTGGCGGATTAGTTCCGGACCATCTAATTATGATGCTGCTTGGATTTTTATTAAATATAGAAGGAATAATGGTAATTGGACACATGGTATTATTTCGCAGGCAAATTCTTCTGTCCCTGCAGGAAACACCTTAGATGTAACACCAGATAGTATTGGCGCATTTATTTATAGAGATGCTGACGGCTCTGGAAATATGAATCTACAAAACATTCAACTACGCTGGAATTTTGGTATTACTTCTACAGACGATATTATAGATATACAAGTTTTTGCCATAGAAATGGTCTATATTCCAGAAGGAGCATTTTATGTTGGTGGAACTACTGGTGATGAAGAAAATAAATTTTTTGCAGGAGGTTTTAGCACTAATACTTCTTTTCAAATAACTTCAGAAAACGCTTTAAATATTGCAAATAGTTTTGGTAGTTTATATTATTTTGATGATAATGGCGCTGGAGGAGATCAAACAGGAACTTTAAACGCTTCATACCCAAAAGGGTTCAACGATTTTTATGCCATGAAATATGAAGTTTCAGAAGCACAATGGGTTGGTTTCTTTAACAGTTTAAACGAAACTCAGAAAAGTAATAAAGATTTAACCGATGCGAATCATAAAAATTCGGATGCTGTTCTTAATAGAAATACCATCGCTTGGTCTGGTGGCACTACAAACGCTACAACTACCGCACCAGATCGTGCTTTAAATTATTTAAATCCAGCAGATGTAAATGCTTATTTAGATTGGTCTGGATTACGACCAATGACCGAATTAGAATATGAAAAAACCTGTCGTGGCCCTATTTTACCTAAACCAGGAGAATTTGCTTGGGGAAATGCAAATATTAACACAATAAATTATACGCTAATTAATGCTAACCAATCAAATGAAAATATTATTAATTTACCTCAAAGTACTGGTAATGCAATGTATTTTAATACAAATAGTTTCAATGGGCCTTTAAGAAACGGTATTTTTGCAAGTAGTGCAACTAATAAAACAAGACAAGAAACTGGTGGTAGTTATTATGGTGTTATGGAATTATCTGGTAATTTATACGAGCAGTTTGTTACTGTAGGTACTGCTCAAGGTAGAAATTTTACAGGATTACATGGTAATGGTATCATAAATTTCACAACTGGTAACGGAACAGTAGCAAATTTTCCTAATAATACTACTGGAGATGGATATTCTTCAAGAGGTGGATGTTGGGGAGTTTCGTATCATTCTCTTAGAGTATCTCATAGAATTCTTGGTGCATTGTTTTATTCCGGTGGAAGTTGTGTGGGATTTAGAGCAGCAAGAACAGCACCTTAAAAAATTATAATGAAAAGAAAAATCTTTTTCATATATATACTAACCATATATTGTAGCAATTTGTTTGCGCAATATGATGGCGGAAATGGCGATGGTTATTCTGAATTAACTAAAGCAGAAACAACCATTAACAATACCGATATAAGTTTGTTATATGTAGGTAATTCTGGCGATGGTTATGCCGAT
>CAYQTF010000204.1:0-1893 GCA_964420345.1 uncultured Flavobacteriaceae bacterium | reverse complement strand
TGGCGATGGTTATGCCGATAATTTATTAGCATCAACAACACTATCCAATCTTTCGTTAAGTATGTTATTTGGTGGCGGAAATGGCGATGGTTATTCTAGGGGTTTGTATTATCAGAATCCATTATGTTCAAGAAATTTGACCGTTTGGAATGGTGTAAGTTGGTCGAATGGAGTTCCGTCAAATCTTACACAAACTATAATAGCCGATTTTTACGACACTTCTATAAATGGAAATTTAACCGCATGTTCATCATTGGTTAGAACAAATGGTTTTTTAACTGTAAATACAAATCAATATGCTCATATAGTTAATGATTTTATAAACAATGGTAATGTAAATATTTTTCATCAAGGATCTTTTGTGCAAAATAACAATAATGCTACTGTAACTGGTGATGGTTTTTTTGTAACACTTATTGAAACAACACCTTTAATAGATGCAGATCGTTTTACGTATTTTTCATCACCTGTAGAAAATCAAGATTTAAATGTATTTAGTTCATTTGCAAATATGAATCGTTTATGGCGTTTTGATGAAGCAAACCAAGATTGGTATTTAGTTAATCAAAACGATATTATGATTCCTGCTGTTGGTTATGCAATTAGAGGCGCTCCAGATGTTGGGCAATACCCACAAATTGGTTTTGCAGACTTTGAAGGTGCTTTTAATAACGGAATTTTCTCATATCCGTTAACTTTCAATGTTGGTGGAATTAGTGATGATAATAGTTTGGTTGGTAATCCATATCCATCAGCAATCAATGCCAATTTATTATTAAACAATAATGCAAATGCCAATGCTTTTTATTTTTGGACACATAATTCTAATGTAGTTGGAGGCGTTTTTACAGGCGATGATTACGCTATTTGGAACAATTCAGGCGGTATTGCTTCTGGTTCAGGTTCGCCTGCACCTTCTGGATTTATTGCTTCTGGACAAGGTTTCTTTGTAGATGCTGTTGGTTCTGGTAATTTAGTGTTTAATAATTCTATTAGAGTTACTGGTAATAATGATGATTTTAGAGATAATGACTCTGAAACCTCGGAAGATATTAGAGATAGAATTTGGTTAAATTTAACTACAGAAAATGGTTTATTCAATCAAATTTTAATCAATTTTTCAGACGAAGGAAGTTTAGGTTTCGACACCAAATTAGATGCGACACGTTATAATACCGAAAACCCAATTTCGTTTTATTCTAATGGTATAAACGAAGAATTATTTGCCATACAAGCATTACCTAATTTAAATGAAGATACTATTGTTCCTTTAGGTTATGATGTAATTGAAGAATCTATCAATCAATTAAAAATAAGTATCGACCATTTAGAAAATTTTAATGATGTTGAAATTTATTTAAAAGATAATGTATTAAATGTAACACATGATTTAGAATTGTCAGATTACGATTTTAGTATTAATGAAACAGGTATGGTTAATAATCGTTTTGAATTAGTTTTTAAACGAAACGCATTGTCGACTCAAGATAACTTATTAATATTGGAAGATTTAATTGTAAGTAATTATTCAGAAAATGAAATATTTGTAAAAACTAAAAATGCAACAATTATTTCAGAATTAAAAGCGTATGATGTTTTAGGTAAATTAATAATTGATTTAAAACCGAATCAAAGTACTTTTATTATACCAACAAGTATAAATCAAGGAACGGTTTTGTTTGTAAAAGCAAAATTAGAAAACAACAAAATATTAAAAACCAAGTTTATTAAACTATAAAGTTAATTAGTTGTTAGTTTTGAAAAGTGGATCAAATTTTATTTGGTTCACTTTTTTTATAACGACAAATAAAAAAATGAATTAATGCTAATAATCAAATTACTAATTGTCATTTTATATTGAATTATTTTCCACAATTCAATACTTAGTCTAAT
>CAYQTF010000203.1:0-3664 GCA_964420345.1 uncultured Flavobacteriaceae bacterium | reverse complement strand
CACAATTCTAAATTAATTTATGATTGCAATGAAGATATTAAACTTGGTGATTTAGGTAAAGACAAATCTCAAATGCGACCACATATTGTATGGTTTGGTGAGCAAGTACCAATGCTAGATATAGCAATTGAAATTACTGCAACTGCCAATATTTTAGTAATTATTGGCACTTCTATGCAAGTATATCCTGCCGCAAGTTTGATTAATCATATTATGTATAATACGCCAATTTATTTTATTGATTTAAAACCTTCTATTAACGAAAATGATTTTAGAAATCTAAAAATTATTAAAAACAGTGCTACTAATGGCGTTTCTGAATTGATTGAAATTTTAAGTTAAGGTTAATTTTTGGGAATTATTTTTCGGTATAATCAACCAACTATTATTGCTTAATTGAGAGATTGTATTTTAAGAAAAAGTACACTATTCGGCAACTAAATCATCTAACATTTGTCTAACTTTAGAACTATTCCAATTAGCGGCGCCAGTTTCTTTTAATACTAATTTTCCTTTTTTATCTATTATAAAGGTAGTTGGCAAACTTCTAGTACTAATTTCGGGTGCAATTGTAGAGTTTAAATTATATGTTGGTAAATTATATTTATGTTTTTTGTAAAAATTTGTCACTTTAACAGAATCATCCGAAGTAATGAAAACAAAAGTGATTTTATCTTTATAATCGTCATACAAAGATTGAATAGATGGCATTTCGGCAACACATGGCGGACACCAAGTTGCCCAATAATTAATAAAAATAACTTTTCCTTTTAATTCTTTTAAATTGATGTCGTTTGTTTGGTCGTAAATTCCGGTTAGTTCAGTATCTAAAGAACTTATCATAATTCTATCTTCGACTTTAGTTACTTTAGGCGAAAACAACATAGATTTTACATAAGTAAAACCTTGTGTTAATTTCGCTCTTGTACTTAAACCATAAGGTGTAAATAAAAAAATTATAAATCCGAAGAATAAAATATTATAAATCATTTTTTTAGTAAGTTTCATACTTAATTATTTCTTATATAGACTATAAAATTAATAATAACTTACTGTTAAATTGTATTTATTTTAGTTTATTATTTTCTGCCATTTTTCATCTGCTTTAACTTTTAATTTATCTGGGTTTTCATTCAACCACTTTTTATATGTATCTGTAAAATAAGAAGTATAAAATAAATACAATTTATCATCTCTAATTTCAAATTTTGTTGGATCCATATCTACTTTTTTGCCTTTTTTTGCCATTGCATAAGAACACCAACCACCATATTGTGGTAAATATTTTTTTGGTTCTGATTTAAATTTCTCTAAATTTTCAGGTTTTGAAAATTGATAAATAATACCATCATGCGTAAATACATATTCTTTATTACCCTTAACTGCTTCACCATTAAAGTATTCAACCAAATCATAACCACTTACGCCATAACCGTTTTTTACATTACAATCTGTTTTTTGAGCATACATTGAAAAATTAACAATAAATAATAGTATAAATATTTTTTTCATATTGAGTAAGTTTTAAACAAAGCGTTAGTTGTAACTAACGCTTTTATAATTAATATATTCTCTATTTTACAACTTTTATCTAGAAACTGAACCTGAAGGCAAACTACCTAGGTTTTGCTCTAAACTATAAAAAGTATGATCAATAGCATCTGCTGGAATTCCGCCAACTAATGGTTTTAATGTAAATGGCATTGTACTATTATCTGGTACAGGTTCTATAGATATTACTGCTGTTCCGCCTGCTAAATCCGTAGGAAAAGTTAAACCCGATGGTGCTGCCATTAAAAAGTCTTCTCCTGGAAAGAAACCATCTGCTCCATTTGGCATTGGTAAAGGCATTGTGCCGCTAAAACCATTAAAATTATCTGTTCCGCTAAAATTAGTAAATGTACCTGTTGTTACTGGTTGACTATCAATAACAGCCCAACCTTCGTAAATCCAACCTTCAGGTAATGTAGGTAAATTTAAACTTGCTAATGGTGCACCACTTGTTAAGTCTAAAAACCAAATACCACTATTTTCATTGTTATTCATTCCGTCTGTAGGTGTTGCTAAAATATAACCTCCAGATGATGCTGAAAAATCACCAACTAACATTGTAGATACAGTTGCAGATGTTCCGCTAAAATCTCCTGCTAAAATTTTGGTTGCTGCTGGTGCTGGATCTGAATCGTTCACTGGTTCGATACTTAACACGAACCTAGTGGCAGCATCTAATTGTGCAATATTTACATTAAACGTTTGTGGAAAAGTTACATCTGTAAATATTCCGGTACTTACTGGACTTCCATCAACGATAATCCAACCTTCATAAACAAAATCTGCGCCTAAATCATCTAGACCTTCTAAATTTAAGGTTAGACTTTTTGTTGTTGGCGAATCATCATCATCACTACTACAAGAAATAAAAAATGATAAAATTAGTGTTAGTGTTAATAGTTTTAAAATACTTTTCATAATATATTGTTTTAAATTAATACCGACTATTCGGAACTACAAAATTATGATGAATTACTCTTTTATTGTGTTAGATATCTAACACTTTTACATTTTTTAAAATTATTTCTTTTCCGTTAAAGGTTAAATATCCTTCATCTTTTAAATTATTTAATACGATATTTAATGAAGGTCTTGAAGTACCAATAAGTGTAGCAATTTCTTTTTGAGAATATGGATGCTTTATTAAAATTTCATCATTTAAAAGTTCTCTACCGTATTCTGTTTTTAATTCCTTTATAAACTCTATTGTTCTTTTTCGCACATCTTTAAATAACAAAATAGCCAACTGTCTTTCTAATTTTTTAATTCTAAAACCAATTAGTTTATAAAAACTTAAAGAAAATGATGTGTTGTTTTTCATCATACTATGCAAGGTTTCTACAGGTATTGGACAGATAATTGTCTTACTATCTATAGATTGTGCAAACTCATTCCTTTTTTCTTCACCTAAAAATGCTTTTTCACCAAAAACTTCTCCTTTACTTAAAATAGATTTTACAATTTCTTTACCATCTTCTGTATAATAACCTAATTTGACTTTTCCTGAATTTATTAAATATACAGTTTTTGAAGCATCTTCATTAAAATATACATAATCTTTTTTCTTATATACATTTAAAGTATGCTTATTTTTATAGTCCTTATATTGATGGGGACAAATAATCTTAAACAAATTAACACATTCTAAATACCAAAATTCTTTCATTACTTAATTTATGCAATAAAGATAATAAAAACACAATCAATAATGATTATATTTTATAATTAAATTTTATACAGATATATGGATATTTGATACACATCTCTTTTGTCTATTACACCAAAATCTATACTAAATCTGTTTAATCTTAGTAATAACCATGGTTTAATTTTATCTAACCTTTACAATTAAGTACATTAATAATTTCTATATAAGTGATTTGCCATGTGTAAATTCTTTTAAAATTAATCACTTACCATATAAACAGTTCTGAAACTTAAGGAGAAACCAATGACATTTGTCTAAAAATAGTATAACCAAAAAAGATAAGAAAAAATCTTATCTTTTAAAATAAAGTCTATAAGCCGGATTCTGTATCACGCTAAAGCGTGACCCTTATCATTTATCTGAATTAATTATTACTAATCAATTTTAGCTGTTTACCCCTTGGAG
>CAYQTF010000202.1:0-3675 GCA_964420345.1 uncultured Flavobacteriaceae bacterium | reverse complement strand
CAAATTATTAATGGCGAAAGCGAACATTATCGTGTGGTTGGTTATGAGTTTTGATTTAGTGGTTAGTAAAAAAGAAGTTTACATTCAAATGAAAATAATTCTACAAAGAGTAAGCGAAGCTTCCGTAACAATTGAAAATAAAATAGTTAGCAGAATTAATAATGGGTTATTAATTTTATTAGGTATTGCTGAGGAAGATTCTCTAGAAAATATAAAATGGTTGACTAATAAAATTATTAATCTACGTATTTTTAATGATGCTAATGGCAAAATGAACTTGTCCGTAAAAGATATTGGTGGTGATGTAATTGTTGTAAGTCAGTTTACTTTATTGGCGAATACTAAAAAAGGAACTAGACCAAGTTACATTAAAGCTGCTAAACCTGAAATTGCCATACCTTTATACAAACAATTTATTTCACAATTTGAAACGGATTTTGGTAAAAAAATTGGCACAGGTGTTTTTGGTGCCGATATGAAAGTTGCTTTAATTAACGATGGACCTGTTACTATTGTTTTGGAAAAGTAATAAAATATTTTTGTTTCTTCAGAAAATAGCATAAATAACCTACATTGTGTAATTGCATTTTTCGACTCGTAATAAGAATGTTAGTCGATTTTCAAGGTTCTGATCTTTCAATTTATGACTAAACTTTGTACAAAAAAACAAACTTTGGATTTAGCACTAAAACCGCTATCACGTTTATATTTTATTAGGTGTAGGTTTTCTTATTCAGAATTATTTTTCATTTCCTTTTTTTGTTCAGACATTCTCCTTTCAATGTTAATAAATGGGCTTTTCATCAAATACAAAAAGGTCTGTTTTTTTTCTTCATCAAATTCTTTTAATCCGTAGTTCATTTTTTCAACTGGAAGTTCTTTAAATGTCCCAAATAATCTGTCCCATAGAATAAAAATATCAGCAAAATTTGAGTCGGTATAATATTGTTCTTGGTGGTGATGAACTCTATGATGGTTTGGCATTACAAAAATTAGTCCCAATGTAGAATTTAGCCAGTTCGGATAGTTGAGATTTGAGTGTTCAAAGAAGAAGAATATATAAAGTATGAAATAATACAAAGCCATTGAAAATACATCAGTACCAAAAAGTGCAGCGGTTAAAATATTTCCAGTTTGATAAATAAGAATTAATTCTAAAGGGTGAAATCTAAAAACAGTAGATGAATCCATAGAAATGTCACTATGATGTACTCTATGCAATCTCCAGAGTAAAGGAACTTTATGAGATGCTCTGTGTATCCAGTAAGTCGTTAAGTCATATAATGCAACACTTATAAAAAGTTTAGTCCAAAAGGGTAATTCTATTAGATATAAAAGGCCAATTTGGTTATTGTTTAACCAATCTATAGAATTAACGACAATAACAATAAAAACGATATTTAAGATTACCAGTGTAATTTGAAACAGGATATTTTGAAAAAGATGTTGTCCTCTTTTGTTAAATTTGAAAGGGGTTTTCAGAATATGCTCCAAAGAAAAGAATAAAACAAGTAAGCCGATTACTATGTAATTCGGATTTATTTCTAAAAGTTTATTTAGTATTTCCATATTTTCCTTTCTATCAAAATTGGTTAATTATGCTCTGTGTCCAACTTACACCTAACGATTATATATAAAATCGTTTCAAAGTTTTATATATAACGAAATACGAAGTTAGTGAAAATTAATCACTGTTGTCCGATAAAAGTTAATGATTTTTTACAGGTCAAAATTTAATGAATTCGAATATTTTTAAATTATTAACTGTCAATGATTTACAATTTTTGAAAATGTTTATTTCTTAAAACAAAAAAGCAAACCCCTAAAGCACAAAAAACAATGGGAATACCTGTTTTTTAAAGGTTTTCAAAAGAATAACAAAGTTTTTATCGGACAACAATAAAAATTAATAACAATATCAAGCATAAATAAAACATAAAGATAAATTCAACAACCACAATCAGAATCACAACCATTATCTTTTTTAGATTTAAAAATAAATTTTCTTAGCAGAAACAAAACTGCCAAACCCAAAATAATATAAACTGCAATTTCTTGAAAATCCATAATTAATTATTTTTCAAATTAAAAGAGTTTTTATTTAGTCCTTAAATTTTAATTTCCTTTCTTAAAATCTGCTAAAAATTTTGCTAAACCAATATCGGTTAACGGGTGTTTTAACAAACCTTCAATAGCACTTAAAGGTCCAGTCATTACATCGGCACCTAATTTTGCGCAATCTATAATATGCATGGTATGTCTAACAGAAGCTGCAAGTATTTCTGTTTCAAAACCATAGTTATCATAAATTAATCTTATTTCTGCAATTAAGTTTAAACCATCGGTAGAAATATCATCTAATCTACCTATAAATGGTGATACATACGTTGCTCCTGCTTTTGCTGCTAATAATGCTTGACCAGCAGAAAAAACTAAAGTCACATTTGTTTTTATTCCTTTATCAGAAAAATATTTACATGCTTTAATACCATCTTTTATCATTGGTAATTTTACCACAATTTGAGGATTTAACGCTGCTAATTCTTCGCCTTGCTTTACCATACCATCAAAATCGGTTGCAATAACCTCAGCAGAAACATCGCCATCTACTAATTCGCAAATATCTTTATAATGTTGAATTATATTTTTTTCGCCAGTAATACCTTCTTTTGCCATTAATGACGGATTGGTAGTTACGCCATCTAAAATACCTAGCGCTTGTGCTTCTTTAATTTGATCTAAATTTGCTGTGTCAACGAAAAATTTCATTTGTGATTTGGATTTAATTATTTGTTGCCAAATATAGGTTGATTTTGAATTTTGAATTTTGAATTTTGAATTTAGTTTTGTACAAGTTTTCAACAACATTTTTTAGGTTAAAAAATTAACCTGCTATGAAATCGGCTTCATTATATCTCGGATTTGGATATTTATAAAAACCTTCGCCTGTTTTTCTGCCTAATTTTCCTGCATCTACATATTTTTGTAAAAATTTTGCAAAACGCTTACTTCTTTCGTCGTCTTTTACTTTAACAATATGCCAAGCAGTTTCTATACCTATTTCATCTAATATACCAAAAGGTCCGCGTGGCATTTTAAAATTCCCCATCCAAGAGCGATCTACATCTTCAATACTTGCAATATCATAAGTCACCAATGCACCTGCGGCACCAATTACCGAAATCAACATTGCATTAAAAATATAGCCAGGCGATTCTCGTTTCATTACCACAACCGTTTGTTGTATGCTTTGACCATATTCTTTAAGCAAATCTATTAACCATAATTCTGTTTTAGGGTTTGGCATAATATCTACCACATTGGCATAAAAAACATCGTGAAAATGCAAAGCACAAAAACGCTCAGGTCTGCCAGTTTCTTCGGCATAAAGCGAAGGTAAAAGCGATGATGTATTTGTGGTGAAAATGGTTTTTTTTGGACAAAGTTCTCCAAATTGTTTCCATACTTTTTTCTTTAGTTCTAAATCTTCTGTAACCGATTCGCTTATTAAGTCTGCATCTTTTACTGCCAATTTAGCATTTGTTGTAAAACTTAGGTTTTGTAATGCTTTTTCTGCATCTACTTTAGAGATTCTTTCTTCTTTTAATAAGATTTTAATCAAACCATTTTGTGTCTTTTTTGCTAACTCAAATGCGTCTTCATTAATATCATAAA
>CAYQTF010000201.1:0-3682 GCA_964420345.1 uncultured Flavobacteriaceae bacterium | reverse complement strand
ATTTTGAGCATCCCAACCTATAAGTAATGCGTCGTAATTAGCATCAGACAATTGTACTTGATCGAACATTTTAAAAAAATCGGTTACGCTTTCTACATTCCAAGACCCAATATTTTGGTCAAATGCTAATGCTCTGTCAAACATACCATACATATTGGTTGCTGCTATGGTATTCCAAGAACCAATATCTTGATTAAAAGTATCTGCTTCTGCAAACATACTTTTAAAATTAGTAACCGAAGACACATCCCAAGTACCAATATCTTGATTAAAAGTAGGATTTCTTAAAAACATATTTTCCATGGTTGTAACGGATGAAACATTCCAAGCACTTATATCTTGATTAAAAGTGTGGCTTCTAGAAAACATACCTTGCATATTGGTTACTGCTCCTGTATTCCAAGAACTAATATCTTGATTGAATTGTTGTGAGTACTGAAACATATTTTTCATAGTAGTTACATTAGCAGTGTTCCAAGAACTAATATCTTGATTAAATGCGGATATGGTAAACATACTAGACATATCGGTTACTAAAGAAGTGTTCCAAGAACTAATATCTTTATTAAAACTGTTTGTTGCTGCAAACATACTTTTCATCGTTGTTATTGTGCTAGTATTCCAGTTCCAATTTCCAGTTCCTAAACCTATGTTAGATTGTAAAGAACCATTAACGAATTTACCAGGAAACATATAAGACAAATCGGTAACTCCAGATAAATTGGGTGTGTCTGAAGCGTTAATTTTTAAATTATAACAACCCGAAAATGCGTTTTCCATAGATGTCCAAGGGTTATTTCCCCATTGTTCTACTGTAAGTAATTTTCCTTCATGACCATTACCATTATCAAAGTATATTCTTGGGAAAAGACCTGTAATTGTTACTGTGTGTGTTATTGTTCCTGAATATACATGTGTTGCATCACCAGTGATATTGGTATCTGTATTGCCATCGCCCCAATTTACGGTGTAATTATAGGTTTCTCCAGAAAATGTGGGTATTGTAACAGATTCGTTAACAGTTGAGGTTTGCCAAGTGGTGATAAATTGTGCAATACTTGTGTTATACGAAAAAATAATAAAAAGTAATACTAATAATCTGTTGCTCTTTTTTAGAGTTGTGTAAAATATCTTCATAACTTAAATTTTAATGATTTAATTTGAGTGCAAGTTAGTTTAGATTAAACATAAAAAATTAAGGGTATTCCCTTAAATGTAAAATTCAGGGAATACCCTTAGATGGTATTATTTTAAAAAAATTGATTTTCCGATTATTCGAAAACAATACAAATTCTACATCGCCTCAATAATACCAGCAAACATATCTGCCTTTAAAGCAGCGCCACCAATAAGTCCGCCATCAACATCAGGCTTACCAAATATTTCTTTTGCGTTGGTTGGTTTTACGCTTCCGCCGTAAAGAATACTTACATCTTCGGCAATAGTATTATTGAAATTATTTTTTACTAAATCCCTAATAAAAGCGTGCATTTCTTGTGCTTGTTCTGGGCTTGCTGTCATACCTGTACCTATTGCCCAAACTGGTTCGTAAGCTAAAATTATATTTTTCCAATCGCTATCTTTTAAATGAAATAAAGCATTTTTTAATTGCGATTCTACTACTTTAAAATGATTTTCTGATTTTCGATCTTCTAATTCTTCGCCAAAACAAAAAATGATTTCTATGTCATTACGCATTGCTTGATCTACTTTTTGTTTTAATAAAATAGCATCTTCATTAAAATATGCTCTTCTTTCAGAATGACCAATTAATGTGATATTGATTCCAATTCCTTTTAAAATAGTTGCAGAAACTTCGCCTGTATAAGCGCCATTTTCTGCAAAATGTATGTTTTGAGAAGCATATTCTATTCTTGCATCGTTTTGATTATCAACAACCGATGCTAAATTTACACTTACTGGCGCAACAATAATTCTATTATTACCGATTTCTAAATTTTTTATTTTATCAGAAATATCGTTTACTAATTGTAACGATTCATTTCTGTTTAAATTCATTTTCCAGTTTCCTGCTACTATTTTTTTTCTCATATTCCCATCCTAACCTTCCCAAAGGGAAGGGATTTGTTAGTTATTTATCTTCTTTAATAATTCGTTTAATTTTTTTACTAGTAATTTTTTTAGCAATATACATTTTGATTTCGCCATCTTTACCTATAATCATATATCTTGGTATCCAACTTGCTTTTATAGAATTACAAAAATCACTTTTTTTCCAACCTTTATGTATTAAATAATGTTCACCCGTAACTTTAAATTTTTTAATACCTGTTTTCCACTCTTCTATATTTCTGTCAACCGATAATTTTAAATAAACAACATCAGGTTCTTCTTCTTGTAATTTATGCATTGTTGGCATATCTTTAATACAATCGCCACACCAAGATGCCCAAATATCTATTAATATGGTTTTGCCTTTGTGTTTTGCTAAAATATCTTTGAAAACGATTTGTTCACCTTCAATATTTGTAAATGTTTCATTTAATGCAATTTCATCAAAAGTTGTTTTTTGCGCACAACTTGACAAAGTAATTATTAGTAAAAGTGTTATTGTTTTTTTCATTATTATATATCTTATAAGATTAAATCTATTAGTCTAAAATGATTATAAATTATTACAAATTTTAACTATTCCTAATTCTCGGATCCAACCAACCATAAATTACATCTACAAAGATATTAATTAATATAAACATGGTTGCAATAATTATTGATGAACCTATTATTACAGGATAATCTTTTTGATTTAAGGCATTTATAATTTCTTTACCTAAACCGTTCCAACCAAAAATATATTCTACAAAAACTGCTCCTGCAAGTAAGGAAGCAAACCAACCAGAAATTGCTGTAACCACAGGATTTAATGCGTTTTTTAAAGCATGTTTTCTTATGATTTTAAACGTAGATAATCCTTTTGCTTTGGCGGTTCTGATATAATCTTGATTTAGAACTTCTAATAAAGAGTTTCGCATTAACTGAATAACAACTGCCAAAGGTCTTATACCTAAAACAATTGCTGGTAAAATTAAATTTTTGAGTTGTATGTATTTTCCTTCTCCAAAATCATCGACTTCGTATAAACTACCTGTCATGTTTAAATTGGTGTACTTATGTAATACAAATCCGAAAAACCAAGCAAATAATATGGCCGAAAAAAACGACGGAACACTCATGCCAAACGTACTAATAATGGCTATTATTCTATCAAAAATTGTGTCTTTGTATAAAGCAGATAAAATTCCGAAAATAATTCCGAAAATAATCGCAATTAATATGGAAGTGATTGCTAAAACCGCTGTATTTGGTAGCGTTTCTTTAATTATAGTAATTACTTTTTTTCCGTTTTTATGATAGGATTCTCTAAGGTATGGAAACTTTAAAACCGCAGTAGTATTTTTAATGGAAAACAATTTTATTGCATGATATTTATCCTTTTTTAAAAAAGTAAAATCTTCTTTATTTTTACTATGAAATGAAATTGGCGACAAATCGTTTAAGTACAATAAATACTGTGTTGTGGTAGATTTATCGAAACCGTACTTTTTTTTAATTGCTTTTAATTGCTCGCTATCTTCGTGTTCATCTTGCATCATCTGCGCTTGATCACCTGGTATTTTATTTAAAATAAAAAAAATGACTGTTACAACTCCAAAAAGAGTTA
>CAYQTF010000200.1:0-3722 GCA_964420345.1 uncultured Flavobacteriaceae bacterium | reverse complement strand
CGTACTTTACAACATTATTTATAAAACATTAAAACGATTTCATATATAATCGTTACAAATAATTAAAAACAAAACAACAAATGAAAAAACTAAATTTACTCTTTGCCATTTTTATTGGATTATCTATTTTATCTTGTTCATCTGATGATGATAACGATCCAATTCAGAATAATAATGGATTTATTGTTTCAACTGATTTCTCAAACACTGATAAAGCGTATTATATTAGTAGCGAGAGTGATTCAAACGAAATTGGACTTATTAGTATTATATTGACCAATGTTGAAGTTGAAACTACTCAAGCAAATGATGTCAATTATGTGTCTTTTAATATTACAGGTTCAGATTTGCAAACTGGTAATTATTCATACTCTGATTTAAACTATAATATTTTTAAAAATTCTATACTTAACGGTGACAACCTCAGTGGAGGAGAAATAGTATTAGAAGAAGGTGAAATTGGATATGAAGCAATTTCTGGAAATTTAACGATTAATTCTTTTACAACGACTTCAATGAATATTGAATTTTCTTTTACGAGAGAAGATGGTGAAATAATAACTGGAAGTTATTTAGGAAATTACTCGGATATAAGCGAATAACTATTTGTAACAAAGTGTGTATTTTATTGCTCCTTCTTGCTAAATCAAAGGTAAGTGATTTTTTATAAAAAAAGTGTTTAACCGAAAAATTTGTACTTCTATACACGCAACAAACCATACACGAGACCGTTGATAAGTCACTTCAATACAGGTAATTTATGCTAAATATTAAATGACTAATTATTTTTATTAAATCTTTAAAGTTATAAATAAACCGTAATTCTGTTAATTTTCATATTTTTAATTACAAAAATATAATTAATCCCCAACTTTTATATCTAATCCAAATTATCTTAATTAGTACAAATCTATTTTTCTTTTAAATTTTCAATCATCATTATAAAACACTATTTTTGCATTTTGTAAATTATTCTTTTAAACTAAAATTGATATAGCATGCAACTGTACAATAAATTAAGCGCAAAAGAAAGAGCATTGTTAATTGAACAAGCTAATAAAAAGCGATTAACATTATCTTTCTATCAATATGCCAAAATTGGCAATCCACTATTATTTCGTGACAATCTATTTATTAAATTAAATGAACTAGATGTGCTTGGCAGAATCTATGTTGCACAAGAAGGTATTAATGCGCAATTATCTTTACCTGTTGAAAATTTTGAAAATTTCAAAATATATTTAAATGAGGTTTCATTTTTAAAAAATATACGGTTAAATATTGCAGTAGAACAAGATAATAAATCGTTTTTAAAGTTAAAAATTAAGGTAAAAAACAAAATTGTTGCTGACGGTTTAAACGATGCTAATTTTGATGTTACCAAAAAAGGAATTCATGTTAATGCCAAAAAATTCAACGAATTATTGAGTAATCCAAATACGGTTTGTGTAGATATGCGAAACCATTACGAAAGTGAAATTGGGCATTTTGATGGTGCAGTTACACCAGATGTGGATACTTTTAGAGATTCATTAGATATTATTGAAGAGGAATTAAAAGAGCATAAAGAAGATAAAAATTTATTAATGTATTGTACTGGCGGAATCCGTTGTGAAAAAGCAAGTGCATATTATAAGTTTAAGGGTTTTAAAAATGTATTTCAGTTAGAAGGTGGTATTATTGAATATGTTCGTCAAGTAAAAGAGGAGAGTTTAGAAAACAAATTTAAAGGCAAAAACTTTGTTTTCGATCATCGTAGAGGTGAACGAATTTCGGAAGATGTTATTTCTAATTGTCATCAATGTGGTGCGTCTTGCGATGATCATGTAAATTGTGAAAATGAAGCTTGTCATTTGTTATTTATTCAATGTAAATCTTGTAAAGAAAAATTACAAGGTTGTTGTTCAACAATATGTCAAGATGTAAATAACTTGCCTTTTGAAGAACAAAAAGAACTAAGAAAAGGAACACATAATTCTAATAAAATATTTAAAAAAGGTCGTTCTGAGGTTTTAATTTATAAGAAATAAATAGTTCTATAATTTATTTTCTCGCAAAGGCGCTAAGTCGCAAAGTTAAACCTATCTAACGAAATAAGTAACTATCTACTAATCTCTAAACTTTTTTATTCCCAGCGTCCATTTTCTGAAACAGGAAAAGTTTCAACGAAATATTAGTAAAAACATTTCTTCTTTACATTAAAAATGAGTTGTATTCCATTGGTTTTTAAAAATGTATTGTATTTTTCTGTAGCATTAATTTTATATTGTATTTTTGAAAAAATATTTTTTTATGAAAAAAGCACTCGTTTTTATTTCAATTTTTAACGTTATTACAATTTTTGCTCAATTAACTCTAATACCAGATTCTAATTTTGAACAAGAACTAATTAATTTAGGTTATGATGATGTAATTAGTGGCGATGTACTTACTGTGAATATTGAAAATGTTATTGAACTTGATTTGTTTAATAAAAATATTTCTGATTTAACAGGTTTAAGAGATTTTGTTTCATTAGAAACTTTAGAAGTTTCTTCCAACCCTATAACTACATTAGATGTTAGTAATAATTATAATTTACAATTCTTATACAATATGTTTAATCCAGATATATTAAATATTAATCTAGATAATTGCACCTATTTAAAAGAATTTTTAAGTGTGGGAAGTAATTTAAATACTATAAATTTAGATTTTAATATTCGTTTAGAAGTATTGTGGTTATCCGATAATAATTTAACCTCAATAAATTTAAATAATAATGTTGAATTACATGAACTTTTTTTAGATTTTGGCAATTCTATTTCTAATATAAATATAAATAATTTGCCTTTAATTGAACAATTGCAAATTAGTGGAAACCCAATTAGCACATTAAACACTACTAATAATCCATTATTAAAAATATTGCATGTTAACACTACTAACTTATCGGTATTAGAAATTGAATCTAACATTCTGTTAGAAGAATTAGGAATATCTAACACAAATATTAATACTATTAATTTATCTTTAAATACTAATTTAAAAACTTTTCATTTTGATAGTTTGGCAATGGTTTCAATAGATTTGACTAACAAACCGTTATTAAATACAGTTATATCGCAACATAATTTTAATTTAGAATGTGTACAAGTAGATAACGTAATTGATGCTACAAATGGTACTGGAATTTATCAAAACTGGAACTTTTTTAATTGTCCTAATTATTATTTCAGTGAAAACTGCACTTTAGGTATTTCTGAAAATTTAATTGCAAATAGTATTACTTTATATCCAAATCCTACAAATAATTATGTCAGAATTAACAATACAAGTAACGAAGAAATAATAAAGGTAATTATTTACGATAATTTAGGCAAAAAGGTTACAACTTTTCATTCAGACTACTACTTTACCGTTAATAATTTAACAAACGGTATTTATAATGTTGTATTAAAAACAGCATCTGGAAAAACAATTAGTAAGAAAATTAGTGTTTTTTAAATAAAAAAAGCATTACTCCATTTTCTTAAGAGCTGTTGGTTCTATTTTAAAATGATGGTTAAAACACATTTCAACAACGATACAAAAAAACTACAGACAAGTTGTTCTATCGGAATAAAATCATTTGTATTATTCCCAAGAACCATTTTCTGAAACAGGAAAAACGGATTTCCCATCATATCTAAAAAGTCCCATCCAACCGCCAAGCCAAAGTCGATCTTCTTTGTCTTCAAAAA
>CAYQTF010000199.1:0-3810 GCA_964420345.1 uncultured Flavobacteriaceae bacterium | reverse complement strand
TTTGGCAAAAATAGGGTTTTTAATGTTAACTAAAGTTTTGAATTAAAAAATTGTATTTTTGAAAAAAAAACATTTTATGTCTAAAAAAATTATTTTTATTTTCGTTTTTATAATGATTTTTTCATCTTGTAAAAAAGAAACGCAGGTAATCAATTCAGAACAAAAAAGTAAACAAAATAAAACGGAAATTAAAGTGCAAGCTAAAGAACCGTTATTTACACTTTTGAGTGCTAAAGAAACTGGGATTAATTTTATTAATCATAATAAAGAAAATAATGATTTCAATTATTTTTCATACGAATATTTTTATAATGGCGGTGGTGTTGCAATTGCAGATTTTAATAATGATAACTTACAAGATATAGTATTTACGGCCAATATGGCAGCAAATAAATTGTATATAAATAAAGGTAATTTTGTTTTTGAAGACATCACAAAAACTGCAAATATTAATTCTGGTGAAATGGATTGGTGTTCAGGAGTAACCATTATAGATATAAATAATGATGGTTTTCAGGATATTTTTATTAGTAGGTCTGGTTGGTTTGAAGGGAAAGATAAGTCTAAATTAAGAAACTTATTATTTGTTAATAATGGAGACTTAACTTTTACTGAAAAAGGCGAGTCGTACGGTTTTAAAGATTTAAGCAGAACAACGCAAGCCTGTTTTTTTGATAAAGATAATGATGGTGATTTAGATGTATATATATTAAATCATCCAAGAGATTTTTCAAAAGTTCAAATGAATAAAAAAGGAGATATGAAAATCGTAGATAAAAATGCTAACTATAGCGATAGCGATAAAATATATGAAAACAAAAATGGTAAATTTATAGATGTTACCAAAAAACTAAAATTAGTAAATGTTGCTTATGGTTTAGGTATTAAGGCATCTGACATAAATAATGATGGTTGGCAAGATTTATATATTGCAAATGATTATTCAAAACCAGATGCATTATTAATAAATCAGAAAGATGGCACGTTTAAAAATATGGCAAACCAATCATTAAAGCATATGTCAAAATTTAGTATGGGAATTGATATTGCGGATATTAATAATGATGGAAACTTAGACATATTTACCACAGAAATGCTTGCTAAAGATAATTTTTATAAAAAAACAAATATGGCCTCTATGAATCCTCAAGTTTATTGGGGTTATGTAGCTAATAATTTACATTATCAAGACATGCATAATTCATTGCAAATAAATAATGGGAATGATACTTTTAGTGAAATTTCTTGGCTTTCTAATACAGCGGAAACTGATTGGTCTTGGTGTCCGCTTTTTGCAGATTTCGATAACGATGGTTACAAAGACTTATTCATAAGTAATGGTGTAAAAAGAGAAGTTTTTAATAAAGATTTTTTTAAAAATGATGGAAATATTTTGAACAAAGATGCAAAACAATTCGAAAGACTTAAAAATTTCATTCCTTTTAGTGTAACTATAAATAATATGTTTAAAAATAATGCCGATTTAACTTTCACAGAAAAAAATATGGAATGGGGTTTGAGTGAAGCTTTTAATACAAATGGCGCTGCTTATGCTGATTTTGATAATGATGGCGATTTAGATTTGGTTATTAATAATATAAACCAAAAATCTGTTATCTATAAAAACAATAGTACCAATACAAATTATTTGAATATTCAATTAAAAAATGGTAAAAAAATACCTTACGGAACTAAAGTTAGTATTTTAGATCAAAATAATTATCAAAAAGTAGAAGTATCTAATGTAACTGGTTTTCAATCTGTTTCTGATAATACAGTTCATTTTGGTTTGGGTAAAAAAACCAAAGTGGACTCTTTATTAATTACTTGGTATAACGGAAAACAAACACTTTTAACAAATTTACCAATTAACAAAACTCATAAAATTAATTACAACAAATCGAAATTTACAACCTATAAAAAACAAATTAAATCTACTTATTTAAAAAATGTAACTAAACAAATTAATTTAAACTATATACATAAAGAAAAAGAGTATGATGATTATGAAAGAGAGGTTCTTTTACCACACAAACTATCTCAAGAAGGTCCTTTTATAGGTGTTACTGATGTTAACGGTGATGGTTTAGAAGATTTTTATGTAGGTAATGGTGTTGGTTTTTCTGGAGAATTATTTTTACAAACAAGTTCAGGAAAATTTATTAAATCAAAACAAAATGCATTCATACAAGATGCAATGTCAGAAGATCTAGGAGTTTTATTTTTCGATTATGATAACGATGGCGACCAAGATTTATATGTAGTAAGTGGTTCTAATGAAAACTCATTAGATTCACTTTATATGCAAGATCGTTTATATCAAAATAACGGGAAAGGCATTTTTACAAAAACAATCAATGTTTTACCTAATATGAAAGCGAGTGGTTCATGTGTAAAAACTGCCGATTTTGACAACGATGGTGATTTAGATTTATTTGTCGGTGGTTTTCAATTACCAGGACAGTATCCTAAAGCAGGTACTAGTTACCTTTTAGAAAATGATAATGGTGTTTTTAAAGATATAACTACCTATACTGCTGATGGTTTACAAGAAATAGGCATGGTAAAAGATGCCATATTTACAGATATTAATAAAGATAACAAAACGGATTTAGTTATAGTTGGACATTGGATGCCAATTACAATTTTTATTAATAAGGATGGAAAATTTACAAATAAAACCAAAGAATATAATTTGCAAAACACCATTGGTTGGTGGAATACAATTCTTGCAAAAGACTTTAATAAAGATGGTAAAATTGATTTTATTGCAGGTAATTTAGGATTGAATTCAAAACACAAGGCAAGTCAAAACGAACCGTTTAAAATTTTAGCAAAAGATTTTGACAATAATGGTACAAATGATATAGCTTTAGGCTATTATAACAATAACACATGTTACCCAGTAAGAGGAAAACAATGTTCTACCGAGCAAATACCAGGTTTTAAAGAAAAAATAAAAACCTATAATGAGTTTGGAACCTTAACTTTTGATGAAGTTTATAATTCGTATGATTTAACAGATGCTAGTAAAATAGACGCTACTAATTTTAAATCTTCTTTGTTTATTCAAAAAAACAATTCTTTTTCTGTTATTGATTTGCCAAATCAAAATCAGTTTGCACCAACTAATAGTTTTGTTTCGGTTAAATTAAATGATGATGTAGAAAGTATTATTGCTGTCGGAAACCATTATCCTGTTGAAGTAGAAACTGGCAGGTATGATGCACATATTGGTAATGTGATTAATATTAGTAAAAATTTAAAAATCAATAACTTAAAAACAAATTTATTTGCTTCAAAAGACGCTAGGAGTATAAAAAAAATAACCATTAAAAACAAAGTTCATGTGATGGTTTCTAATAATAGAGATAATATTGAGTTTTTTAAAGTTGCTAATTAATTCAATTAAAATTTGATTAAATTCTAATTTCCAATACCATAAAGAAAAAAATTAATAACAATTTCGCGATGTTTAAATAATATTACATATATTTGACAGATTTTCCTATTAGAATACCCCCTAAAATTGCGTGAAAAAGCGCTAAATTGCTATATAAAGGTACTCTACATAGTATAAAATCAAAATTTTAATAACAACAATTTATAATTTAACTTACTTATTATGAAAAAAATTACATTATTATTAACGATGTTTTCCTTAGTTGCATTTAGTTGGCAAGGATTTTCTCAAGGTGAAACCTGTGCAACTGCGGTTGTAGTTACACCAGGTTCTTTTACAGCCGATGGACCTGCAACAGGTGGTGGTGCTACTCAAACTGATGCTACTAATGCAGATTGGTATTCGTA
>CAYQTF010000198.1:0-3844 GCA_964420345.1 uncultured Flavobacteriaceae bacterium | reverse complement strand
TCCTTTTCAGATTACACAAACTTTTTGCCTAATCCCCATAAAAAATATGTGACCCATTTAAATTCTTAAATCTCCAATCAACAATCTCCAATCGTTAATCTTTTTTTTACATTTGTAATGTTTTGAAAAAATCATTTTATAATTCTCCTCAACCTTTATATGTGACCCATTATTCTAAATTCACTTCAAAGTCTCTTCAAACAACTTAAAAATACGCTTGTATTCATCTGTCCAACTACTTGACTCTACAAAACCGTGTTTTTCAACAGGATATAATGCCATTTCCCAATTTTCTTTTTTAAGTTCTATTAAGCGTTGTGAAAGACGTATAACATCTTGCATATGAACGTTGTCATCAACCATTCCGTGAAGAATTAGTAAATTTCCTTTTAAACCTTCTGCAAAATTAATAGGAGAACTTCTTTGATAAGCAATACTATCTAATATTGGAGTATTCAAAATATTTGACGTATAAGCATGATTGTAATGTGCCCAATCGGTTACTGAACGTATTGCAGCGCCAGATTTAAAAGTTTCTGCTTCATTAAACAAAGCCATTAAAGTGATGAATCCGCCATACGAACCACCATAAATTCCGATATTATCTTTGTCAATTCCTAATTCTTTTACCAAATATTTTGCGCCATCGACTTGATCGGATAAATCTTTTCCGCCCATATGTCTATAAATTGCTGTTCGCCAATCACGACCGTAACCTTTACTTGCTCTGTAATCAATATCTAAAACCGTATAACCATTATCGGTTAAAAAATTATGAAACATATATTCTCTATAATAACCGCTCCACCATTTATGTGCATTTTGTAAATAACCGGCGCCATGTACAAATATAATTGCGGGTTTATTTTGTGTTCCGTTTTTGGCTTTATATAATCTTGCGGTTACTTTTTTGCCATCTGATGCTGAAAATTGTACCATTTCTGGAATTTTCCAAGCATAAGTGTTAAATTCTGTTGTAGTCGAATTGGTTATTTGCTTACGATTTGCACCATCAATATTTTGAACAAATAATTCCCAAGGTTTATTACTGAAGGAATATAAATCTGCAACAAATTTCCCGTTAGGAGAAATAGTAGTGTCGTGATTACCAGTTTTAGTTGTTATTTTAGTTCGTTTTAAAGTAGTTAAATTTAATTTATAAAGATTTCTTTCGCCTGTATTTTCTTCGTTTGTAGTAATATAAAGAGAAGCATTTTTTTTAGAAACATTATGTACTTCCCATTTTCCTTTGGTTAATGCTTTTGTTTTGCCAGAATTTACATTCACTTTATAGATATGTGAAAAACCTGTTTTTTCTGAATGAAACCAAAAATTATCGTTGTCTAACCAACCAGAATTTCCTTTAGAAGAATTCCACCAAGGTATTCCAGGACCGCCAATCCAAGCGTCATCATGTTGGTTGTTGAGTTCTGTTAATTTACCAATTTTTAAATCTAATTTTACGTACCAGCGATCTTTATTATCTTGTGCTTTAATTTCGATTATTGCGTTTGTGCCTTGTTTATTATAAAAAGGGCCAAAATAGTTCACTTTTCTTATTTTGTCGGATTTAGTTTTGTAGTTTGGGTAATTCTCTAAATATTTTGGTGTGTCGTAAATTCTACTCAAATTTGAATAATCTATTTGATATGTTGTATCTTTTTTTAAATCTAATAGCCAAAATTCATGATTTGCAGATTTACCACCAACTTTACTATTGGTATTTTGTGTAGTTGTGTAACCAGATTCGTTTACAAAATGTGGAATTTTAACACGCTCATTTTTAGGGTATTTTGATAGTTTATAGGTAACAAACTCTTCATCTTTACTTAATGTAATATTTGAAATATTTTTTCCGTTAAGATAAATAGTCTTTGGTTCTTTAATTTTTAGTAAATCTTTATGCTTTTCTTCTAATTCCCTTTTAACTTTTCGTTTTTCTAGAACATCAAACAACTCTAATTGTTGTTTTTTTAACCAAGTTTGTTGCTTGTTTTCTATAGTTTCGGATGTTTTAGTTCCTTTTTTGAAATTGGTGACCTGTGTAGTTCTTCCTAATTTTGAAATAAACAAATTATTATCTTTTTGATATACATAACTCATTTTATCTTTTAAAAAATTAGGATTTGATTCTCTTTCGCTAAACGTATTTACCATTAATTCATTTTTATTAGCATGAATATGGTTTATGTAAATATCGCCATTTTTACTATAAATTTTTAGTGTTTTATCATTGTTATAATCGTAATCATAAGCAATTGGCAGTTTTCGTTTTTCATCAATACTAACTTTTTTAGTTTGTTGCGTTGCCAAAGTGTATTTGTATAATGAAGTATTTGATTTTAACTCAGGATTCCAATTAAAATAGATAATTTTACTGTCTTCACTCCAAAAAATATTTTCAGGTGAATAGCCAATAAAGTTTTTACCTTGCATAATTTGGTCTATACTTAGCGTAGATTTGTTTTGAGTAAAGGCAAATAGACTAATTAGTAAAATTGTAATTTGGATTATTTTTTTCATTTTGTATGTTTTTTTAATTAACCGCAAGGAGCGCAAAGTTTACGCAAAGGTCGCAAAGAATTTAAACTTTGCGACCTTTGCGATTTTCCCTTGCGTTCTTTGCAGTAAGATATTTTAGTTTAAAACAAAAAAGTCTGACCATTATCATCTTCCTTAGGTTTTTCCTCTTTCTTTGAATTGATATCTGATTTTGGTTTAATAATTGATTTTGGTTCAACTTTAGACTCTTCAATAGGTTCATTAATATCCAACTCAATATTTATAACATCTTCACTATCAACTTCTATTTCTTCAATTTTAGGTTCAATATATGGTAAAGACTCTAATAAATTAACCTGTTTTATTTTGTCGATAGTTAATTGATTACCAATAGCATTAATACCTTTTATTGCAATAAATTCTTCAAAGTTTAAGTTTTGATTTTCTAAACTTCTTTTTGAATATATAATTTCTGCCATTGGTCGATAATCCGTGGAAACTATTTCTAAAAAAGATTTCTCATGATCAGAAATTATCGTTTCTTCTTTAGTAGGATTATCAATCATAAATCGCTTTACATAATAACGTTCCTTTTCGCCTGCATAATGAATTACCGAAATAGGTTTATTTGGCAACCATTTTTCTAAAACAATCATATCATTATCAAAATGTGTGGTTAATTTTGGTTCAATGGTTTTTGCTTGCCCTTTTTGATTGATGACTAATAGTCTGTCTTCAGGCGTAAATTCGCCTAATAATTCGCCACGTTTATCTACATTTAATCGTTGTACAATTTCATCAAACCAAACTTTACGTGGTTTTAAAGTGGATTTACCTTTTTCTTTAAATTCAATTTTTTTAACAGAAGTTCTTACAGCAATATTTCCTTTACTAGAACGACCTTTAATGGCTAAATCTGCAAAATCAATATCGACTCTTAGTTTTTTTAATTTTGCTAATGCTCTTAAATGTATGGTGATAATTTCTGCTTCACCATTAGGGTTAGCAGTAAAATAAAGTACTTTTGAACCTTTATTTCCAGCAGTTAAATCATATTCTTTATCACGAGTTACGCTAGAAACAAAGAAACGTTTCATATACGAAAAACTAGTTTTTTTATCAAAATAAATAAGGTTGTAAATAGTTCGTTTATCTTTTTTCTTTAAAATAGCAACATGAATGACGTTTTTGCCAACAAAAGTTTTAGAATCTACTTTGGTTACCATCATTTTTCCGTCATTACGGAAAACAATAATATCATCTATATCAGAGCAATTTGCAACAAATTCATCTTTACGCAAACTTGTACCGATAAAACCATCTTTTTTATTTACATATAATT
>CAYQTF010000197.1:0-3845 GCA_964420345.1 uncultured Flavobacteriaceae bacterium | reverse complement strand
GGAGTTTTAAATTTTAATACAGCACCAGATTTTGATATACCAACCGATCTAGATGCCAATAATGAATATATAGTACAAATAACAGCAACTGCAAACGGCGATACAGCAACACAAACCATTACGGTAATTGTAGTTAAAGAAAATGATATGTGTACAATAGACACAACAGATCCTGTTGCAATTACACAAAATACAACGGTATATTTAAATGCTTTAGGTATAGCGACAATTACTCCAGCAGATATAAATAATGGCTCTACCGATAACTGTAGTGCTGTTAATCTAAGTTTAGATAAAACAACGTTTAATTGTGCAGATTTAGGTGCTAATACCGTAACATTAAGTGTGGAAGATATGAACGGTAATATAAATTCAGAAACTGCCATAGTAACTGTTGAGGCATTAACATCTACATTTTCTAGTGGTTGGGATATTACACCAAATTTAGGATCAAAAATAGTGTTTAATTTAGATTATAATACAGGTATTTATGGAAATATTACGGCATGTGCTTGCGAAATACCAGTAGGTAAAACAGTAACCGTTAATCCTAACGGGTTTCTAAAAATTTATGGTGATATTATAGTCGATGGAGTTTTAGAAGTACAACATCAAGGTTCTGTAGTACAAGTAGATGATTTGGCAACAAATACAGGTTCTGGAGTTTATAAAACACATATTGAAACAACAGAATTAGAGGATGCAGATAGGTTTACTTATTTTTCATCACCATCAGCGTCTGAAGATTTACAAGCATTTAATACTTGGGCAAATATGAGTAGTATCTACGATTTTGATATTGCGGTACAAGAATGGCATTTGCTTAGCGGTACAGAATCTATGGAAAAGGCAGTTGGTTATGCAGTAAAACCTGCTACAACAAATGCTTTTCCGATTAATGCAACTGTTGAATTTAATGGAGCATTTAATAATGGCGAAATAGTAAAACCGTTAATATTTAATGTAGGAGGAATTAATGATGATAATAATTTGGTAGGTAATCCATATCCATCTGCAATAGATGCAACATTATTATTAAATAATAATTCAGGAACAAATGCTTTTTACTTTTGGACACACAAATCTAATGTGGTAGGAGGTGTTTATACAGCTGATGATTATGCTATTTGGAACAACACAGGTGGTATTGCGTCAGCATCAGGTTCGTCTGCACCAAGTGGTTATATTGCATCTGGGCAAGGGTTTTTTGTAACGGCAACTGCAACAGGTAATTTGGTTTTTAATAACGCATTACGTGTTACAGGTAACAACACTGATTTTAGAAACCCAACGACCGAAGATGCAGATAGAATATGGTTAAATTTAACAACCGATGATGGTTATTTTAGTCAGATATTAGTTGCCTTTTTAGAAGAAGGTTCTGTAGGTTTTGATGCAACTTATGATGCAAGTAGATTAAATTCTAGCACAGTGACTTCTTTTTATTCTATTGGTCAAAATGAAGAGCGATTTGGTATTCAAGCGGTAGCGTTATTGGTAGATGAACAAATTATTCCGTTAGGAGTTTCTTTATTAGAAAATGCAACTGCTAATTTTAAAATTAGTATTGATAGTTTTGATAATCTAGAAGATGTTCATGTTTATATAAAAGATAATTTATTAAATACTATTCACGATTTAAATCAATCGGATTATGATTTTACCATAATCGAAATAGGATTAATCAACAACAGGTTTGAATTAATTTTTAGCAGAAATACATTAGCAATTAATGAAGATGTAGTCATGAGTGAAGATTTAATACTATTTAATAAAGACGAATCGCATATAGAAGTTAAATTATTAGGTAACTCAACAGTTAAGCATTTTAAAATGTTTGATGTTTTAGGGAAATTATTAATAGATACAAAACCAAATAGTAATAATTTTATAATTACGACTAATGTGAAACAAGGTACTATTTTAATTACATCTGTACTTTTAGAAAATGGACAAAAATTAAGCAAAAAATTCATTAAGTTTTAAAGGTGTAAAGTAAAAAATTGTTGTTAGTAAATAAGTAAGTTTGTTTACGATGCCATTTCTATTAATTTAGAAATGGCATTTTTTTAAAAAAAATACTAAGGGTATTCCCTTAATTTTACATTTCAGGGTTTACCCTTAATTTTTTATTTTAAAGTGATGGTAACTTGCAGTGATAATAATCATAAAATAAAATATCATGAAAACATTAAGTAAAAAATCAGTTTTAAGTTCTTTAGTATCAATTTTTGTATTACTTATTACCTTACTCATTTTTAGTTCAGGTTGTAGACCACCAGAAACTACTGAAAATACAATTATAAACCCCGCAAACCCAATAGGAAATCAAATTGTATATAATGTACATTTTGTTACGCCAACATTTGGCGATATTTACTCAACAGATATGGATGAGTCAGGAGATACTATTGATCCAGAACCAGTAAATATTGATGTTGAAATTAGTGGTAATCGAATCTTTGAATCTTTAAGTATTCAAGTTCGAAATAATGCTTCTAATTTAATTTATTCTAAACATTATTCTTATTCCAATATCGAAAATAAATTAACATTTCATATTGAAGAAACATTTTTAACTAATGTAGCTGATATATATAAAATTTATGTTGTTTCCACTTATGAAGGAACAGGTTCGATATATTCAGAACCTATGGTTTTTGAATATCAAATACCAGTACCAGACGGTAATTAAGAACATTACTAACAAATTTATATAAAAAATTAAAAAAATGAAAAATATAAATCCAATATTAAAATTCTTAATTATTATAATAGTATTGCATAGTAATACCTCTTGCGGACAAAAACCTAACCGAGTAGATTTTAAATCACAAGGTATTTCACTTACCATTCCAGAAGAATGGGTAGGTCAAGAAACGGTAGGAGGTTATGCGTTTGCATCTACAACCACTTCAGGGTTTATTTTAGTAACTACCAATAATTACACTAATTTAGCAATGATGGTACAACAAGCTCGTCTTGGAATAGCCAATGGTAATGATAATTACATGCAGTTGGTTACAGATATTATAACCTATAATAATATTGTAATAGGTGGAGAATACCAAGGTGCCATTGAAGGCTATGCTGCAAAAGCATATATTATTAATGTAGCAAATGAAACAGGAGGTTCTGGTATTTCGATTATGGCATCTACAAATACCAATCAATACTCTAACTTTTACAAACAGTTGTGTGAAAAGATAGCAAATACAGTAGAAATTTATCCACCCGTTCAAAATTTAAATACAGATAATACACAAAATAGAACACAAAATAGAAATAAAAACGAAACAGAAGAATTATTTAGTGGAGCAAGATTAACCTATTACAATACGGGTGATGGTTATTCTACTAAAATTACAATAGATCTTTGCGAACAGGGTTTTTTTCATCATTCTTTTTATGATAGTGTGAATATTGCTGGAGAAGGTTTTACAGGTGGCTATACTGATGATAATAGTGGTGCAGGATTGTGGAGTGTTGTTGAGAATACTAATCAAAACTCAATCTTGCAATTGAAATTTCATAATGGTAAAGTCTTTGAATATTACATCACTTCTTCTAATGATGAGGAAACTTATTTAGATAATAAAAGGTATTTTAGAGAGTATGGAAAATATGGTGCGAGATGGTGTGAATGAAATATTTAAACTATTAAGTCATTATTTTTTATTATATTTAACCAACTATAAATCAATACATTTTGAAAATTAAAACAACTTTTCTATTATTTGTTTTCGTTATATTAAATATAACCGCGCAAAAAGATAGTATCTACATAAAACAAACATTAGATAAAGCATATAGTTACGAGCAAACAAAACCAGATAGTGCCTTGT
>CAYQTF010000196.1:0-3845 GCA_964420345.1 uncultured Flavobacteriaceae bacterium | reverse complement strand
TATTTAAAAATATTGTTATATTTGTAATAATAAAACAAAACTCATGAAAAATATACCAAGTGTAGATTTAAACGACTTTTTATCAAACGACCTAGAACGCAAACAAAAATTTGTAAATGAAATTGGCGCAGCATATTCCGAAATTGGTTTTGTTGCCTTAAAAGGTCATTTTCTAAGCGATAAGTTAAGTGCCGATTTATATGATGAAGTAAAGGCATTTTACGCTTTACCGAAAGACACAAAAGACAAATATGAAATAGAAGGAATCGGCGGCGCACGTGGTTATACAGGTTTCGGAAAAGAATCTGCTAAAGGAAAAAAAGAAGGCGATTTAAAAGAATTTTGGCATTTTGGACAAGAAATAACCGATGGAGAAAAAATAAAAGAAAGTTATTTAGATAATGTACAAGTTGCAGAAGTACCTAATTTTAATAGAATTGGTATGGAAACATTTAGAAAACTAGAAAAAACAGCAACCTATGTATTAAAAGCATTGGCTTTATATATTGGCTTAGAAGAAGATTATTTTGATGGTTTTGTTCATAACGGCAATAGTATTTTAAGACCAATTCATTATCCACCAATTATTGGCGAACCAAAAGGTGCAGTTAGAGCTGCTGCTCATGGCGATATAAATTTAATTACCTTATTAATGGGTGCATCTTCTTCTGGATTAGAAGTACAAGCAAAATCAGGCGAATGGGTTTCTGTAACTGCATTACCAGAACAATTAGTTATAAATGTTGGCGATATGTTAGAGCGTTTAACTAACGGAAAACTATGTTCTACCATACATCGTGTTGTAAATCCACCAAAAGAAGATTGGGGAAAACCTCGTTTTTCTATTCCGTTTTTTACGCATCCAAAAAGTGAAATGTCATTAAATTGTTTGTCAGAATGTATTGATGATGAACATCCGAAAGCATACGATGATATTACTGCTGGCGAATATTTAAACGAACGTTTACGTGAATTAGGTTTGATAAAATAAAATGGGGAGTTCAAGTCCACAATCCTTACTTTTTGCGGGAATTGCTTTAACAGGTATTTCATTTAAATTAAAAGCAGATTATATATACCTATATTATATAAGCATTATTATAGGTGTAATTCTATTTATAATAGGAGTTGTAAAATATATACAACAGAAAAATCGATATAAAGATTTATAAAATGGCAAAGAAAAAATTAAGTAACTTATCTGATTTAGGTGGATTCCTATTTTCTACAAATAAGGAAGAAGATTTTTCGCAGTACAATGATGAAAAAGAAGAAAATCTTAAAAATAACGAGCAATTTTTAGAAGCACATTTTTCGAATAAAGGTCGTGGCGGAAAAACGGTAACTGTAATTAAAAATTTTGTTGGCAGTGATGAAGATTTAAAAGCACTTGGCAAATTACTAAAACAAAAATGTGGCGTTGGCGGTTCGGTAAAAGATGGCGAAATTATTATTCAAGGAAATTTTAGAGATAAAATTATTGAAATCCTTAAAAAAAAGGATTATAATATGAAACGTGTTGGCGGATAAAACGTTCACGCAAAGACACAAAGTAAAACTAAGTTCACAAAGAATAATTTTAAGACTTTGCGAACTTTTTTAAATTTTATAACTTTGCGTCTTTGCGTGAAATAAAGTGAACTGTAAATGAAACTAAAAATAACAGCCAATTTCAAACCAACTGGAGACCAACCACAAGCCATAGCGCAATTGGTAAAAGGCATTCAGAATAACGAAAAAGAGCAAGTTCTTTTAGGCGTTACAGGTTCGGGTAAAACATTTACCGTTGCAAATGTTATTGAACAAACGCAAAAACCAACGTTAGTTCTTGCACATAACAAAACGTTAGCAGCACAATTATACCAAGAATTTAAGCATTTTTTTCCTGATAATTCGGTGGAATATTTTGTTTCATATTACGATTATTATCAACCAGAAGCTTATTTACCAACTACAGGTTTGTATATCGAAAAAGATTTATCAATCAATGAAGATATTGAACGCTTAAGATTAAGCACCACTTCTGCCCTACTTTCTGGTCGAAGAGATGTCATTGTAGTTGCTTCGGTTTCTTGTTTATACGGAATTGGAAATCCTGTAGAATTTAAAAAAAATGTGATTACTATTGAAGTAAATCAAGCAATTACACGTACTAAATTTCTACATCAATTAGTATCGAGTTTATATTCTAGAACCGATGTAGAGATAAAATCGGGTACATTTAAAGTAAAAGGTGATACGGTAACTATTTATCCATCTTATGGTGATTTAGGCTATCGTGTACATTTTTTTGGCGATGAAATTGAAGAAATTGAAACCTTCCATTTAGAAAATAATGAAATTGAAGAAGAACTAGAAATACTAACCATTTATCCTGCAAATTTATTTGTGACTTCGCCAGATGTATTGCAAAATGCGATTCATCAGATACAAGAAGATTTGGTAAAACAAGTCGCTTATTATAAAGAAATTGGCAAACATTTAGAAGCAAAACGCTTATTAGAAAGAACAGAATTCGATTTAGAAATGATACGTGAATTGGGTTATTGTTCTGGTATCGAAAATTATTCTCGTTACCTTGACGGAAGAGAACCTGGTAGCAGACCTTTCTGTTTATTAGATTATTTTCCAGATGATTACCTAATGATTATTGACGAAAGTCATGTAACAATTCCGCAAACACATGCAATGTATGGTGGCGATAGATCACGAAAAGAAAATTTGGTAGAATACGGTTTTAGATTACCTGCCGCAATGGATAACCGACCTTTAAAATTTGAAGAATTTGAAGAAATTCAAAATCAAGTGATTTATGTTAGTGCCACACCAGCAGATTATGAATTACAAAAAACGGAAGGCGTTTTTGTGGAACAACTTATTAGACCAACAGGTTTATTAGACCCAATAATTGAAATTAAACCAAGTTTGAATCAGATTGATGATTTAATCGAAGAAATTCATATTAGGGTTGAGAAAGATGAGCGTACTTTAGTAACTACTTTAACTAAAAGAATGGCCGAAGAATTAGCAAAATATTTAACCAGAATTCAAGTACGTTGCCGTTATATTCATAGTGATGTGGATACTTTAGAACGTGTAGAAATCATGCAAGATTTACGAAAAGGTTTGTTTGATGTTTTAATTGGTGTCAATCTTTTACGTGAAGGTTTAGATTTACCAGAAGTTTCCTTAGTAGCAATTTTAGATGCCGATAAAGAAGGTTTTTTAAGATCGCATCGTTCACTTACGCAAACAATTGGTAGAGCAGCAAGAAATATTAACGGAAGAGCCATTATGTATGCCGATAAAATCACCAAAAGCATGCAAAAAACCATAGACGAAACTAATTACAGAAGAGAAAAACAAATTGCTTACAATACCGAAAATAATATTACGCCAAAACAAATTGTTAAGGCGATAGAAAGCAATTTAACCAAATCCGCTGTATCTTCTTTTCACTACAATAATGCACTAAACAAAGTAGCCGAACAAGATTTAGAATATCTACCAAAATCAGAAATAGAAAAACGTATTAGAGAAAAACGTAAAATGATGGAATTTGCCGCAAAAGAATTAGATTTTATTGCTGCTGCTCAATTGCGTGATGAGATTAAGATTTTGAAGGGTAATTTGTAATATTTCAAAACTTTCTTTATTAAAAGGATATTTTTATTGTTAATTACTTTTTTAAAAGGAAATATAATTATGTTTTTGATTTATGAAAAGGAAACTTACAATAAAAGGTATTAAACCTCAGGGCAAGCCTTGAATCCAATAATAGTCCCGAAGTTTCGCATTGGCGTCAACTTAAGAGATTGTTCTATGTATAGTTTCAATTGCATTTA
>CAYQTF010000195.1:0-3858 GCA_964420345.1 uncultured Flavobacteriaceae bacterium | reverse complement strand
TTAGTCTAATCGATAAAACAATTGTAAATAATTTCATTCTAGATTTATATTTTTTTAAAATTTTAAGCGTTAAAACGCAACCTTAATAAAATCAGTGTGTAACATAAATTACACTTACTAAAATACTGTTTATCATACAAATACAAACATCTTGTATTTTTATTTTTTTACTAAAAATACAGTTTTGTTAAAAACTCCTCTTGTTTTGTTTATAACTATAACTTTTATTTTTAAGCTAAATTCTCTTTCTTTGTAAAGACCAATTACTTCTAAAATTACAGAAGAAATTACCCTTAAAAATTTTATTTTTTAAAAGACTTTTAAATAGAACCTTTCGGTATGTTAAATTGGTGTTCAAAAGTATCTGAATAGAATATTCGCTTTAAAAATAGTTAGTAAAATGAAAATCACTCAAATAATAAAAAGAGACTACGAAACAAATCCGTTTGTGTTAGAAAAAATCACAAATGCAATTGAAAAAGCAATGTTGTCTGTTGATAATGGCGATAGAGAAGATGCTATTATGATTTCTAGAATTGTTATCGGTACTTTATTAGAACGCAAATTAAAAGATGCAAATTATATTCCAACAGTAGAACAAGTACAAGATATTGTGGAAGATAAATTAATGGATAGTCCATTTCGTAATGTTGCAAAAGCATATATTTTATATAGAAACGAACAAAATAGAAACAGAAAAACTAATATTTTCGAAAAAAGAATTAGTTTAAAACCTTATGAATATCCAGAATTAAACGATTATGTAGATGCTATTAGACATTCATATTGGATTCATACAGAATTTAATTTCACAAGCGATATTCAAGATTACAAAACAGCATTGACAGATTCAGAAAGAAATGCGTTAAAAAACACCATGTTAGCAATTTCTCAAATCGAAGTTGCCGTAAAATCATTTTGGGGAGATATTTATAACAAAATGCCAAAACCAGAAATTGGTTCGGTTGGTGCTACATTTTCTGAAAGCGAAGTGCGTCATCAAGATGCATATTCACACTTATTAGAAATTTTGGGTCTAAATGATGAGTTTAAACAAATAAAAAAGAAACCTGTAATCATGAGGCGCATTCAATATTTAGAAAGTGCTTTAAAAAACTCTAAAAGTGATGATAATAAAGAATATGCAGAATCTATTTTATTGTTTTCTCTTTTTATAGAACACGTTTCTTTGTTTTCGCAATTTTTGATAATTATGGCTTTTAACAAACATAAAAATTTATTTAAAGGTATTTCTAATGTAGTGGAAGCAACTTCAAAAGAAGAACAAATTCACGGTGATTTTGGTATCGACTTAATTAATATCATTAAAAAAGAAAATCCAGATTGGTTTGATGATGATTATAATAAAATGATTCAAGAAACCTGTAAGGAAGCATTTGAATCGGAAAGTAAAATTGTGGATTGGATTTTTCAAGATGGCGAATTAGATTTTTTACCAAAAGATGTTATTAACGAATTTATTAAAAACCGTTTTAATAATTCTTTAGAAAGTATCGGTATTGGTAAAATATTTGACATAAATGAAGAATTATTAAACGAAACTGAATGGTTTGATGATGAAATTATTGGTACAAAACACGGTGATTTCTTTGTAAAAAGATCCATCAATTATAGTAAAAGAACAAAAAGTATCACTAGCGACGACTTGTTTTAATAGTAAAAAACCCTTAACGATATATGAACGAAAAAGTAACCAAACAAGAAAACACTACTATCTCTGACCACGATAGATTAGTACAAGCAAGAAATAACGCTAGAAAGCAAATGGAACAAGAACAACCAGAAATTACTTGGTTGACAGAAAATAGTCGTAAATTTTTAGAATCTGGTTATCTAACCGACGGAACTACACCAGAGGAAAGAATTATGGAAATTGCCCAACACGCAGAAAGCATCTTAAAAATTGATGGTTTTGCCGACAAATTTTATGGTTATATGGCGGCAGGTTACTATTCATTAGCATCACCAATTTGGTCAAATTTTGGTAAAAGAAGAGGTTTGCCAATTAGTTGTTTTGGTTCGTGTATAGCAGATGATATGGGTGATATTTTATACACACAATCCGAAGTTGGAATGATGTCAAAATTAGGTGGTGGCACATCTGGTTTTTTTGGTAAAATAAGACCGAGAGGCGCTGAGGTTAAAAATAATGGAACATCATCTGGTTCGGTTCATATCATGCAACTGTTTGAAAAAATGGTGGATATTGTTAGTCAAGGTTCGGTTAGAAGAGGAAGATTTGCACCATATTTACCAATAGATCACGCAGATATAAAAGAGTTTTTAGAAATTGGCACCGAAGGTAATGCAATACAAGAATTAACGCATGGTGTAACGGTAAGCGACCAATGGATGCAAGAAATGATTGATGGCGATAACGAAAAAAGAACCATTTGGGCAAAAGTATTACAACGCAGAACAGAAATTGGTTATCCGTATGTTTTCTTTAGCGATCACGCAAATAATGGTACTGTAGATGTTTACAAAGATAAAAATTTAAGAATTCACGGTAGTAATTTATGTACCGAAATTATGTTGCCTTCAAACGAAGATTGGTCTTTTGTTTGCTGTTTATCATCGGTTAACTTATTACATTATGATAAGTGGAAAGATACAGATGCCGTAGAAACATTAACATATTTCTTAGATGCTGTAATGGAAGAATTTATTACAAAATTAGAAATTTATAAAGACTCTTCAGATCGTGATGATAGATTAACCTTCACTTTTATGGAAAAAGCATATAATTTTGCAAAAGATAACAGAGCTTTAGGTTTAGGTGCTTTAGGTTGGCATTCTTTATTGCAATCTAGAATGATTCCGTTTGAAAGCGAAGAAGCTTTTATGTTAAATAATGAAATATTTAAAGTCATAAAAGAAAAATCGTATGATGCGTCTAAAGAAATGGCTAAAAAATACGGAGAACCAGCAATTTTAAAAGGTTACGGAAGACGTAATACAACATTAAACGCTATTGCTCCAACAACATCTTCTGCATTTATTTTAGGTCAAGTATCGCAAGGTATCGAACCAATTTGGTCTAACTGTTACGTGAAAGATATTGCTAAGATTAAAACGACTATTAAAAATCCGTTTTTACAAACACTCTTAGAAGAAAAAGGACAAAATACCAAAGATATTTGGCGAAGTATTAGAGATCGTGACGGTTCTGTACAGCATTTAGATATATTATCTGAACAAGAAAAAGAAGTGTTCAAAACATTTGCAGAATTAGATCAGTTAGCGATAGTTTATCAAGCAGGAGTTAGACAAAGTCATATTGATCAAGGGCAATCTATAAACGTAATGGTGCATCCAGACATGCCAGTTAAAGACGTTAATAATATTTACGTACAAGCTTGGAAATCTGGTGTAAAATCAATGTATTACCAACATAGTATGAATGCTGCACAAAAATTTAAGCAGAAAAAAGAATGTGATAGTTGTGAAGGTTAGTATAAAACAAAAAGAACTTCCAGTTATTTACATCAACAATATGAAAGAATTAGATAGAAGTATTTAACCAATTTACTTCTGTTTAAGTATGTCAAAAACCTCAAAAACTTCAAAATTTTCGAGGTTTTTCCACAAAACATATATTTATTTCAGTAAATTCGCACCGAATTTAGGTGAGCAATTGCTTTAAAAGGGAATATCGTGAAATTCGGTAACAGTTCCCGCTGCTGTAAGTTTCAACGTTTTGAGTATTTACGCCACTGTTTTAATTTAAAATGGGAAGGCACTTAAAATACGGAATAAGTCAGAATACCTGCCTATTTTATATTAACCAAAAACTTTCGGGAGAAAAGTAGAGGTAAGACAATCTTGTGTGTCTAT
>CAYQTF010000194.1:0-3905 GCA_964420345.1 uncultured Flavobacteriaceae bacterium | reverse complement strand
AAAAAATTTATTTTTATTTTTTCAATTTATTTGAACTGTGAATAATGCGGGTTAAATCTAAATCGATATAACATCATAATTATTAAGTGACTTATTTGTAAGTCAGATATTTATCCGTTTGATATGAAAATTAATAGAATCGTTTTACTTAGTTGTAAAATGATTTTTTAGTTTTACAATAAATATAAAAACAAAACTGGGCAAACCAATATAAAGCAATTCACTTTTTAAAACTTGTAAGCCACGATTTCCGAAAAAGTTAGCGATACCAATTGGCGATACTTTAATTGGTCGCCACGGCAAAAAATAACGTGTATTATCAAAAGGTGCAAAGAAAGCAACACCTAAACCACCATTTGTCATTGCATCTAAAATAGAATGCGATGCGGTACATAAAGTAAAAAACAAAAAATATTTTATTTTGGAAGTGCTCTTTCTATAAAAAATAAAAGTAATAATTAAACCAATTATTATTGCAAATACAAACGAATGTGTAAAACCTCTATGTCCCCAAAAACTACTATAAGCAATCCCTAATTTAAAACTAATAACATCTGCATCTGGTAGAAAGGCACAAAAAACACCTAAAAACCAGAATTTAAAATTCTTTTTAGTTTTTAAAAAACTATTGCCAATAGCAATGGAAGTTAGTGCGTGACCGAAAAATGATGCCATTTTAAAGTTTTTTATTCACATCGTGACTTTGAGTCACGGTGTGAATTTAAATTAAGAATTTAATAACATAGTTATATTTCCTTCGGGTCTGCCAATAACCGCTTTATTACCTTTTACAACAATTGGCCTTTCAATTAATTTTGGATTTTCGATCATTGCGGTAATAATTTCTGTATCGCTTAATTCTTTACCTTTGTAGTTTTCTTTCCAAATTTTTTCGCCTTTTCTAACTAATTCTATTGGTAAGAAATTCAACATTTTTAATAAGTCCTTTAATTCACTTTTTGTAGGTGGATTTTGCAAATAATTAACCACTTCAAAATCTTGTTTTGAATCTTCTATAATACATAAACCATTTCTGCTTTTACTACAACGGTTATTATGATATATTTTTATTTTTGACATATATTTTTAATTTTCACAAATATAATTAGATTTTATAAATAATTCTTTGCAAACTTTATTTAAACTTTTGCATCTTTGCGTGGAACTATGCAACCAGAAACCATAATAGCATTTATAACAGCATCAGCATTATTAACTTTAATGCCAGGTCCAGATAATATATATGTTTTGGTGCAAAGTATTACCAATGGTAAAAAATTTGGTATTGTAACTGCATTAGGTTTAGCAACAGGTATTATTATTCATACTTCATTAATTGCTTTTGGTGTTTCGGAAATATTAAAAAAATCTGAAAGCCTATTTTTTACCATCAAATTATTAGGTGCATTTTATTTATTTTATTTGGCCTTTAAAGTGTACAAATCGTCTGCTAAAATTGAGTTAGAAAAATCTAATGTTTCAGATAAAAATTTATTTTCATTATACAAACAAGGTTTTGTGATGAATGTTTTAAATCCTAAAGTAACTATTTTCTTTTTAGCATTTTTTCCAGGGTTTGTAGATAACTCTTTAGGGAATGTAAAACAACAAATTTTTATATTGGGTTTTATTTTTATGATATTAACAATTATAATATTTAGTACTATTGCTTTGTTAGCATCAAAAATGACTTCCTTTTTAAGAGATAATCAGAAATTTGAAAAGAATTTAAGAATCATACAAATACTAGTATTTATTGGTATTGGAGTGTTCGTTTTATTTTAGGTGAATTTCACACAGATCTCGCAGATTTCACAGAATTAATCGAATAATATTTTATAAATAATCTTATTAATTAGTCAGATAACGATATAACCATTATTTTAGCAATCATAAATTATCTGCAAAATCTGCGACCCGAGCAAAGCGAACAGATGAACTCTTTAAGTAAATATAAAAGCGTGAATAAAATCTGCGTACAAAAATGAAACAAAAAGTAAAAATAATAGAATGCCCAAGAGATGCCATGCAAGGTATTAAATCGCATTTTATAGCAACTAAAGATAAAGCGAGATACATTAATGCTTTATTAAAGGTTGGTTTTGATACTATTGATTTTGGTAGTTTTGTTTCACCAAAAGCAATACCGCAAATGCGAGATACTGCTGCCGTTTTATCACAATTAGATTTGTCTAAAACCACAAGTAAATTGCTAGCAATTGTTGCCAATATTAGAGGAGCAAATGATGCAAGTGTTTTTGAAGAGATAGATTATTTAGGGTATCCGTTTTCTATTTCAGAGAATTTTCAGATGCGAAATACCAGTAAAACTATTGCAGAATCTATTGTTGCTTTAGACAAAATTTTAAACATTTCGGTAAAGACAAACAAAAAAGTAGTTGCTTATCTGTCTATGGGTTTTGGGAACCCTTATGGCGATAAATGGAATGTTGATATTGTAGCAAAATGGACAGATAAACTATCAAAAATGGGTGTTGAAATTTTGTCTTTGTCAGATACTATTGGTGTTGCTGATGGTAAAACGATTAGTTATTTGTTTTCAAATTTAATTCCGTTATATCCAAAAATAGAGTTCGGAGCTCATTTACATACTACACCAGATACTTGGCACGAAAAAGTAGATGCTGCTTTTAAAGCAGGTTGTAATCGTTTTGATGGTGCAATTAAAGGTTTTGGAGGTTGTCCGATGGCAAAAGATGATTTGACAGGTAATATGCCAACCGAAAAATTACTATCCTATTTTACACAGCAAAAAGCAATGACTAATTTAAAACCAATGGCTTTTGAATCTGCTTATAATGAAGCATTGAATATTTTTTATTAGTGAGATTCTAAAAAATTATTTTCAATTTTTTAGTTAACCATGCCTTTGGCTTGGCGAGTCGAACTAATCCCGCTTTTTCAGCGGGATATTGTTTTAGCATCTAGGTTCTTGAATCAATTTTTGTTTATTGGGTCTTGGTTGACCTACAAGTTTAATGTCTTCAAGTTAGTTTAATATTTGGATCATCATTATAGATTTCGTTAATTTCTACTAAACGATCTAAAATTGCCGCAAATAATTCAAATAAATTCAATAAAGTATTTTTATCTTTAATAATACCAATACAATTAAAACATAACACATCTACGCCTTTAGGGTATTTCTGTGCAAACCAACCTTCATCATCTTTAATTTCTATATGTAAAGAAGAGGTTTGTTTGTGAAATATTTTTTTTAACTCTATGTTATTTAATAAATACTTTATTTTATTTTCGTGATTTCCTTTAATAATAAATTTTTCATCAAAATTAAAATCTCCAATTTGTATGTCTTGCATACCAAAAAATTTACTGATAGAACTAAAAAAATTTTCTTTGTAAATGCTAAATCTTAAATTGTTTTTATTAATAAAAGGAACTCGTAATCGGGTATGAATAGTAGAGGTTTTTCCGGTACTTTGCGTGTATGTGTCTAATAAAATTTCCCAATCTTTGTGTTTGTAAGCTAATACATCTTTACCCCAAAAACCAGCATCAATAAATTCTCCACCAATATCATTTGCAATTTGTGACCAGATTTCGTCTTTAGATGGTCCAAAAAAATTAGTAAACATTCCCATAAAAGTATTTTTAGCAAATTTAATAAATACGTACTACCACGATTTTAATGGGTAAATATAAAAAAAATCTCGCAAAGTCGCAAAGTTGAAGTTCTCAAAAAGTCGCAATTATGTTTGCTATGCAAACATTTGCGACTTAAAACCCATAATTTTCTTAGCGTCTCTGCGACTTTGCGAGAAAATAATAAATGTGATACACAGAATTTACCATAAATATAACAATAGAACGTAAGTTCAATTAGTAAATGTAACTTTTAGGAGTATTTTAAATCCCAAAAATTA
>CAYQTF010000193.1:0-3920 GCA_964420345.1 uncultured Flavobacteriaceae bacterium | reverse complement strand
AAAGAAATTAAATAAATCAAGGTTTCAATTAAAGTGAAACCTTGACTATTTTAAACCTATTTGATTAATTTCAAATAGGTTTTTGTATTTTGAAAAAAAACAATCTACAATGTCTGATTTTTGGTATTACGTTATTTTTACAATTGTATTATTACATATACTAATAGGTTTTATTTATATAATTATCAAATTATCTCCAAAAAAGAAAGTAAAAGGTAAAAAACGCTAAAAATTAACTATTATTAATTAGGGTTAAAAAAGGTTATTTTGTTTTAAAAAAAGAATAATAAGTGTAATATAATTTTTATATTTCGACAATAAATCTATATAATTCCGTTTAAGGAATAAATACTAAAACATGAAATTAACAACTATTCTTTTTCTTTTATTGACCTTCACTGGTTTTTCTCAATCTAATACAGAAAAAGCAACTACTTATTTGAACACTAGAGGAGAAGTATTTTTTACATTTAAAATAAAAAATAAATCAGAATTAAATCAACTGTCTAAAAATTTAGCCATTATTACTTTTGATGATAAAATAAATCTAGTATTTGCAAATGCAAATCAAAAAGAGTTCGATTTATTTTTAACTAAAAACTATCCGTTTAACGTAAACAAGAAAGATAATGAAATAGGAAAAAGAAAAATGTTCGATAGAAATAATCAAAATAAAATACCTTTTGCTTATGATGCATATCCAACCTATAATGAGTATTTAGCAATTATGGAAGATTTTGAAGTACAATATCCTACATTATGTCAAAAAATAAATATTGGTACTTCGGTACAAGGTAGAGATTTGTTAGCAGTAAAATTATCCGATAATGTTTCTATACATGAACAAGAACCACGCTTTTTATATGTATCATCTATGCATGGCGATGAAATTGCGGGTTATGTAACGATGTTACGTTTAATAGAATATTTACTACAAAACTATGGTGCAGATTCCGAAATTACCAATTTATTAGATAATAATGAAATTTATATTAGTCCGTTGCATAATCCAGATGGTACTTATGCAGGCGGAAATAATACCGTAAGTGGCGCAACAAGACGAAATGCAAATTTTGCGGATTTAAACAGAAATTTCCCAGATATTTTAGATGGTGAAAACCCTGATGGAAATGCAAGTCAACCAGAAACTTTAGCATATATGGCTTTCGCAGAAGAAAATCATTTTGTAATGGCTGCAAATTTTCATGGCGGTATAGAAGTAGTTAATTTTCCGTGGGATACCATGCAAGAACTAAATGTAGATGATGATTGGTGGCGTCTAATAAGTAGAGAATATGCAGATCAAGTACATAGTATTGACCCGAATTATATGACAGCTTTTGAAAACGGCATTACTAATGGTTGGGCTTGGTTTGAAGCAGATGGCGGAAGGCAAGATTTTATGAATTATTATTTGCGTTCAAGAGAATTAACTATTGAAATATCCGATCAAAAAACGCCTCCAGGAAATCAATTACCATATTATTGGGATACAAATAAAGTGGCATTACTTAATTTCATGAAACAAGTACAATATGGTATTAGAGGTTTAGTTACCAATGCAGATACTGGAGAATCTATAAAAGCATCGGTATATATTGCTAGTAAAGATCATTTAAATACTTGGGTAGCAACGGAATTGCCAATTGGCGATTATTACAGACCTATAAAAGGAGGCACTTATCAAGTAACTTACGCTGCGCCTTGTTATGAATCACAAACGGTTAGCGTTAGTGTTAGTGATTTAAATAGTACTACTCGTAATATTGCTTTAGTGCCTTTAGCAGAAGAACCAATTGTTAACGATGTTACCATAAATAGTGGCGAAACAGCAACGTTAACTACCATAACAACTGGTAATATTAGTTGGTTTGAAACAGTTTCTTCTACAACAGTTTTAGAGACAGGTAATACATTTGTAACACCAAATCTAACTAATACTAGAAGTTATTTTGTCGGGAATTCCGTTTTACCAAACGAGATACAAATTTCTTCGCCAAGTAGTAACTCTAACGGTTCTTTTTTTGGTGGTACTCAAGCATTAGTTTTTGATTGCTTTGAAGCAATTACTTTACATAAAGTAACAATAAATGCTTCAATTTCTGGTAATTTAGAAATAGAGTTACAAGATAATAATGGCAATGTATTACAAAGTCAAACGTTTGCTGTTTTAAGTGATACACAAGAATTAATCATTGATTTTGATATACCTATTGGGAGAAATTTAAGAATTCTAAGAACAAATGGTGTGGAATTATTTAGAAATAATAGTAATGTGAATTATCCGTATAAAGTAGAGCGTTATGTTACTATAAAACGTAGTACTGCAGGCACAGATGCTTTTGGTTTTTATTATTCTTTTTATAATTGGAAGTTACAGCAATCTGAATGTGTTAGTGATAGGTCAGAAGTTGTCGTAAACGTAAATAACGGAGCAAGTATTACAGATGATTTTTTGAGAAATATTATTATGTATCCTAATCCTGCGTCTAAATTATTAAATTTTTCTTTAACGGATAACATCAAAAATTTAAATATTTCTATTTATGATGTGCTTGGTAAACAGGTTAAAAACAAAGAGTTTATATCTGCGGAAGATATTTTAAACATCGATATTTCAAAATTAAATGCAGGTGTTTATTTTGTGAAACTAAAATCGGATGATTCGTTTATTAATAAACAATTAGTGGTTAAGTAAACGATTATAAACTTTTAAGAAATATTAGATAATTGCACATATTCTTTAATACTGCTGTTTTGTATATATTTATTTGGGTTTTAATTATTTTTTAACAAAATTCCTTAATAATTAATCGTAATTTTGTTATATGATTAAAAAAATAATATTTTTATTACTTGTTTTATCTTTTACCTTTTCTTTTTCTCAAAATGAAGAAATTGAAAGAACACTAAAGTTAAAAGGAGTAGTGATTGATGTGGACACTAGATTCCCTTTAAAAAGTGCGCACGTACTTAACTTAACTGCTGTAAAAGGTATCGTAACAAATGGTTTTGGCGAATTTTCAATACTTGCTCAAAAAGGAGATGAAATATATTTTTCTTATGTTGGTTATGAATCTGTTAAATTAACAGTTACCAATGATTTATTAAAAAATGACAATTTAGAAATTGCAATTAACGAAAAACTAGTTAATATAAAAGAAGTAGTTGTGAAAGCACATAATTTAATTGGTGTTCTTACTGTAGATGCAAAAAATGTTCCAAATGTAGCACCAACAAGAGTACATATAAATGGTATTTCTCAAGCATACGAAATAGGTAACCCAAGATCTAGAAATTATAATTCAGCATTGGCTGCAGTTTTTAGTCCGATAGATTTTTGGTATCAAAAATTAGGTAAAAATCCAAAAGAATTAAAGAAACTAAAGAAACTACAAAAAGATGATAACCTTAGAGGAATCATGGAGCAAAAGTTTAATAGAGAGGTCATGTTGGAATACCTTGATCTTACAAGAGATGAATTAAACAGTATGTTAAAAGATTGTAACTATTCTAAAAAATTCATTAAAAAAGCAAGTGATTTACAAATTACTGATGCAGTAATTAATTGTTATGAAAGTCAGAAAACACATAATAAAGGGAAAGTTAAAAAAGATATTAAACGTTACAATAGTAAAGGTTAAAATTTCTGCGAAGGCAGGAATCTAAATAATAAATAAGATTTTTCCTTCACAGAAATGACAAATAACTCTTAGTGAAATTTAGGGTCACATATAAAAGTTGGGGACTAACAATAAAAAATTATTAATTTCACTTGATTTCATCAAACATTTCCTCGTACTTTACAACATTATATATAAAACATTAAAACTATTTCATATATAACCGTTGTGTTTCATACCGAAAAAAGCCACCACACAAACGTGAGTTCACGAACACCAATTATTAAAATAAGAAAA
>CAYQTF010000192.1:0-3942 GCA_964420345.1 uncultured Flavobacteriaceae bacterium | reverse complement strand
AACCAAAGGTTTAGGTATTTTAAATCCGCAACTACTGTTACACTCACGTTAGGCACAAGGTGACGACCGAAAAATCACACTCAAAAAAAATAAAACGTTAAAAAATAGTGCAATTACAAAATAAAATTATAGTTTTACAAAATAAAATTTAGACTTTCTCTTCCCTTACAACTACTAAATTTTATAAAGTACTAATTTATAAAGTGCTAAAAATTAAAAAGTTAAACTAAAATCATTAGTTATGAAATACAATGTATTATCAATATTGAATTATAAAATAATTTTAATATTATCATTTACTTTATTATTTAGTTGTTGCAAAGATGATGACGACAACACAACACCAACAAACCCAATAGACCTATTACCACCTGCAACACAAATTGGGGCAAACACTGCTGGTTGTTTGGTTGATGGTGAAATATTTTTACCAACAGACAATTTAGTACTAAATTTTCTTGACGGTGAAAATTTCCAATTAGGTTTGTCAAATAGAAATGACGATGATTTATTTGATATTTTAATTTCATTAGACAACATAGATATTCAATTAAATGAATCATTTTTGATAAATACTGAATTTAGTAATAATACGAGAACAGGAGAATATGTAATTAATGTTGAATCACCACCAAGTCCAAATTATTATTCTACTACATCATCAGTTACAGGAGAACTAACCATAACATACCACGATTTCGACAACGCATTTATGAGTGGAACATTTTGGTTTGATGCTGTAAACAGTAACGGAGAAATAGTAGAAATAAGAGACGGAAGATTTGACGTACAGTATTAAAAAACAAAAAATTATGAATAAAAAAACAACACCCAAAAAAGAAAGACCACCAAATAAATGATAGTCTTTCACAGAGTAAAAAACAATTTACCACAATCATTTAATACAAAACAAAATTATGAATAAATTATTACTATTACCCGTTTTATGCTTTTTATTTATTTTCACTACAAAAGCACAACAAGAAATCAATACCGAATTTGCAAACCAAATGGAAACATTATTTGCTCCATTAGAAAAAAATCGTGTACCACACGGTTTATTACTAAATTGTGCAATGGATTTTACCAATGTTAATGCCTATAATGGCACATTAACCGATAGTACTTATACCGATGCTTTTAGGTTAAAACAAATTTACAACACTTTATTATCAAGTAGAATACGAGATGTGTCAGACGGTTTTGTGCCACCACAAGAATTTGGGAATCGTTCTATGAATAGCCGTTTAGTCGCATCAACTACGGCATCAAACACCATTACAATTAATGGTTTGTATTTTAAATATGCCGAGTTTAATCCTAACGCATTAGCAAATAACAAAATTAGATACATAAACGGTCAATTTCAAGATAAATATGTAAATAGTGTTTGGCAAAACCCTTATGATGAAAAAGAAACTTTTGCAATGTCGCCAGCCATTAAAAAGTTTAATGGATACGAATTACAAGTTAGAATACCGTCCAATACATTTTACTCCAATTACCAAAATTTAGTACAAAGTATAGAAATAGATTTTAGCGATGGTAATGGTTTTGTAACAATTCCTTTTAATCAAAATGTAGAAGTTATTTATACAAATACTGGTGTAAAAACGTGGACTTACAAATTAAATCTAACCAATGGTACTACAATGTTAAACCAATCTCGCATTATTATACGTCAAGGTTTAAAAACAGTTCCTTATTCACATAATAGAACAAGGCAGCAACAAAACAGCAATACCAAAATGTCGCATACCATAACGGCAAGTATTCCATATCAAGGTCAATTTGGTAAAGTGAAATTAACCATAGACGATGCAATTAGTAATGGCGTAGGCATAAAAAAACCATTAATTGTTGCCGAAGGTTTTGATGTAGGTGCTTTTTTTGGTCCCGAAAATGTAAATGGTCAAAATGATTATATTGATTTTAGAAGAACAGTATTTAGAGGTGGTTCAGAATTAAGAAATTTAATTTGGAGTGATGCACAAAAAGAATACGACATTATCTACGTAGATTGGGACAACGGTACAGATTATATGCAACGTAACGCTTTTGCATTAGAGGCAGTAATAGAATGGGTAAACCAAGAAAAAGCATTTAATGGTAGTACAGAGCCAAATGTAATATTAGGGCAAAGTATGGGTGGCGTTATTGCACGTTACACATTAGCAGATATGGAAGAACGTGGTGCTAACCACGACACTCGCTTGTTTATCTCTCACGATGCACCGCAACAAGGGGCAAATATGCCTGTTAGTTTTCAGTATTTAGTAAGACACATAGAAAATCAATTAATAGAAACAGGGCAAACCTTATTTGGTGGTTTAGTAACAATACCAATTATTGACAATAATGTAGATTTACCATTAGCACTTTTAGACCAACCTGCAACAAAACAATTAATAAAAAATTGGTCTAATATAAACTACGGTATCAATAATAATGAACATGATAACTTCTATAACGAGTTAAAAAATAAAGGACTTTCAGGTAGTGGTGGTTATCCAATAAATTGCAGAAATATTGCCATCAGTAATGGTAGCGAATGTGGTACAACACAATATTTTAATGCAGGTGACCATCTATTTAATTTTCAAAGTAATAGCAGTATTTCATTTTTACAAAGTTTATTAGTACCATTTGCATCTGCATTAGGTGCTTACTTTGTAGATGGCGATTTAGGTCTTGTTTCTATTGTTAGTGTACTTCCAGGAAGTTCAAGATATACCATAGACTTTCAAGCAAATGCACTTTATAACACTTCTGGTAATAGAATATATAAAGGCCAAATAACCTATAAAAAGAAAATATTTTGGTTATTTACTGTTACAATTAATATTACCAATGTTCAAAGAGACCAACCAAATGGTCTATTACCATTTGACACCTATGGTGGTGGATTTTTTGATATGGGTAATGTTTCAAATTCTCTTCCAGATGGTGTAATGGTAAATGATAAATTTAATTTTATACCAACAGCAAGTACGTTAGATATTGGCAGAAACAATGTAACTCTAAACAGTGCAGATTATTTAATAGACTATGTAGGTGCAAATCCACCAACAGGAACAAAAGAAAGTCCTTTTGATAATTTCTCAACAGAATTTGATAAAACTAATCCAAATGCACATAACAAAAAACACATTTCATTTAACGTAAGAAATGGTGATTGGTTAGCAGGAGAATTAAATGGTGGCACTAATATAGAATTTACAGATTGTTCCGCATTTTGTTCAGAAAGCAGTTCAAATATTGCAGGTTTAAATTCACTTTGCGATACAAGTAATGATTATTTTGTTAGCAATTATTTTGGTGCTAATGTAAATTGGTCAATAATACAAGGTAGTGGTTTAGTAAATACAAGCGAAAATGACAATGTTTTTACAATGAGTAAAAGATTTACAAGTTCAAGTGGTTTATTAGTTTTACAAGCAAATTTTGGTAATCTTGATTGTGGAAGTAAAACAACAACTAAAGAAATTTGGATAGGTAAACCAAAAGCATATACTGTAGACCCAGATCCAATAATTTGTGCAGGAATATTTATTCAAGAAGAACCAAATGATTATTCATTACCTGTTTCTCCCGGTGCTTTTACTTACGAAGTAACAACCGACAATCCAAATTTAATTATTGAAAATGGTGGTATTTCAAATACTCCACCATATAACCTAAATTTTATAGCTTCACAACCAGGAGATTATTTAGCAACATTAACCACTACAAATGAATGCGGAATAAAACAGTCTGCAATTTATATTACCGCAGAAATTTGTGATGATTTACCTAATGATGGTGGTTGGAATATGCCCGAACCATTCCCAAACTCATCAGATACAAGTTTTAAATTAGATTTTACAAACAAACCAGCAAGTACACAGTTTTATATTTATTTGTATGACCAATTTCAAAATATTAAATACGAAGGAGCATCTA
>CAYQTF010000191.1:0-4181 GCA_964420345.1 uncultured Flavobacteriaceae bacterium | reverse complement strand
CGAAATCCTTCGTCATTCTTGTTCCTTTTGCTACTAAATCCCAATCTCGCATAACTACTTCTTTACTGGTCTTATCTTGCCATCTACGTCGCTTTATATGTAGAAAAACCTGTTTACCTCGTAGCGGAAAATCTTGAACAGTAATCTCTGGATAAAAACCTTTAGAAGTAGCATTATCTTGCTTGTATTCTTCGGGGATATTATTATACTCTTCAAAATAAAAATGTAATTGTTCCTGTTCTAATTTATGTGTAGAAAGTGTGAAATATTTAACTAAAACTTCGGGTAATAATAATTCTAAAACAGGAAATAAATTTATATTGGACATGGTCGTTTTTAAAAGCAAATATCAAACTATTTCTTTTAAAACTCCACAAGTTTTGTACTTGACCCCAGATTTCACAACCATACTCAGCCTACTTATATGCTCTTAAATGTCTTATATGGTAAAACCAAGCAATATCCCAAGCTTCCAGCATTAAACCACTAACCAGTCTCTTCCCTTCGGGAAGACGGAAGATGGGAAAACCAAACATCTTTCTTTAAGAAAATATTAACATTCATTTTTATAATAAAAAAAAAAGAATTACTTTTGTATAGAATAATCTTTTTTAAAGAGGATTGTTATTTAAAAGATTAACAAATATTAATTAAAAGAAAAATTATGGTAAAAAATTATTTTTCCGATTGTAATATCGGATTTTATGAAAAAATCAAAAAACCATTTCTGGTGCTATTATTAGTATTCGGTTTTGGTTTTTTTAATGCGTCATTATATGCGCAAGATAATGATGGTGATGGAGTCTTAGACGACATCGATTTAGATGATGACAACGATGGGATCTTAGATACTAATGAAGGTTGTGCTGTACAACCATTACCAGAAGATTTCTTCTGGCCAGTTTATCATGCTAATATTATCAATTCAACCAATGGTGTAGTTTGGATTTCTGGTCAAGATGCCAATCCAACAGGTAATGGCGCAATTAATACCTTTACACAGATAGTGTCTGGTGGAGCAATCGAAGGTATGGTAAGTGGCGATGCCAATTGGCCAGTATTTAGTGGCGATCCTATTAAAGCCGTAGGTGGTGATGGTTCAGACCCGCAATTTATTTTATGGACAACAACTAATTTTTATGTTTGGGGTTCAGAAAATGAAGTGATAGATGGCACGGTTACAGCAGATAGTTCTTTTCAAAATTTAGCATTGCCAGGAGGTGTTGCTATGGGTGATGTTGCAGATACTAAAGCAACAGCAGGTGCTTTTGGTTTTAGAACTACAGCAGGTGAAATTTGGATTATGGGTTCTTCAGAGCGTACTCAATCTGGTCATATATACGGTGATAATTCAAATGCTACAGCTGACGCTAATTGGCATAAAGTTCAAGATACTTTAGGTGCAGACTTAACAGGTATAGTTGATTTTGAAATGGCAGAAACAGGTGTTATTGCTATGAAAGCAAATGGCGATTTATATACTTGGGGTTTTGATACTTATTTAGGTAATGGTTCAGCTTCCGCTGCTAGAGGTCAAGCAACATTAATGACAAGTCCTGCAGCATTTGCTGGGGTTGTACCTGTACAAATTGAACTTTCAGCAGGTGAAGATGATTCCACTGCTAATAGTCCTGGCGATTTAGATTCAATGGCATACTTATTATTACATCCAAACGGGAAAGTATATAGTATGGGAGAAAATACTACAGGCGCTTTAGGGAATGGTTCTACTACAGATTCAACAACTTGGGTAACCGTACAAACTTCAGCAGGAGTAGATTTAGAAAATGTAATATATCTTTCTGGTCAAAGTTCTTGTGGCTATTATGGTACTGCAGGTGCAATTAGAGATAATGGTGCAACAAGAGAAATTTTATTATGGGGTACGAATAGTAGCAATACCATTTCTGATGCTTTTGGAGGCTCTCAATTATTTCCTGGGATACCTTCGTATGACGATGCAACTTATCTAGATGTAGATGGTGACGGTATTAGTGCTGCAACTGATAGAGACCCTGTTAGATTAGGTAATGGTGGTCACGTAACTGTTTATTATGATTCTGCACAAGATAAATTTTGTTTTGTAGGACATAATACAAACGGTTCTTTTGGTGCAACAGTACCAGATGATGGGAAATTTTCAGTAACACCTTCATCAATAGATTTAGTACCAGCAAGAGATTCAGATGGTGATAATATTATTGATTGTTTTGATACAGATTCAGATAATGACACCTGTCCAGATGCAAACGAGGCTTATGGTTTCGATTCAGATGGTGGTGATGGCCCACAATTTGGTGTTGGTGACCCTTTAACATTTGGAGCAGGAGAAGTAGATGCAACAGGTTTAGTAATAGGAGCGCCATATAATTACACGGATACAGTAGGTACAGATGTAACAGGTTTTAGTGCTGCACCTCCAGGTTGTCAACCTTTATTAACCATAGACGCAGTAGATGATGATTTTTCAGGTACACCAATAGATCAAGTAGCAGGCGGAACTACACCAAGTGTTTTTGCAGATAACGGTAACGGCGTAGATGACGCAAACGGAAGTCCAGCAACCGATGCTAACACAGATAACAATATTACACTTACAGATTTAGACGGTTTACCAGTAGGTACACAAATAAATTCAGATGGTACTATTGATATTCCAGCAGGAGCAACAGCAGGTACTTATAATATAACATATCAGGTTTGTTTAGATTTAGATAATACTATTTGTGATACAGCATTTGCAACTATAGTAGTTGTAGGTGCTGAACCAATAAATGTTTCTTGTAATGATAATGGTACTATTACAGATGGTATAGATGATTTTATTACTTTTGATTTAAATCCAAATGTTCCTACTCCATTCTTTGAAACTACTTTCACTTATACAGCAACCGCTACTCAAGGTGGTTCATCAGTAGTAATAACTTTACCAGATGGGAGCCCTGTAATAGATGTTTTTTTTGGTATTGAAAATTCTTTTTATACAGATGCTTTACCAGGTTCTGGTAATGTGATTGTAACAATTACACCAGATTTTGGAGGGTTTGCGGCAACACAATATACTGTAATAGACCCAGGAGCTACTTGTTCAACTAATTGTGCTGTTACAACAGGGAATTCATTAATTTATAATTATACAATTGATACGTTTACAGATATTAATGCTGAACAAATCCATATTCCAAAGTTTGAATTTGATCCAGGACGTACATTAACACAAATAAATGTTACGATAATAAGTTCATATAGAGGTGGTGTTGCGTTGGAAAATCTAAATAATAATATAGCTAATTTTAGATATACTTCAACTGTAGATGAATTATTAGATTATGCGGGAAGTATTTCATCCAATGGTTCAGGGACTTTGGTTGATACTGGTTTTACTTCATTACCATCTGCAGTATTGGTACCTGCTCAAGGTACTTGGCTAGGTGATGTAATAAATGGAACAGGTGCTCTATCTACTATAAAAAGAATGGCAGATAACGAATGGTTAAACTATGATTTAAGAGAAAATATCGATATAATATTAGATCCAAGATGGGTTACCAATGCAACAGGTAATAATACAGACGATGACGATATTTTAATTGTACCTTATACATTACAATTTAATACTACTCAAAATTATAATACAGCAATAGATTTTACTAATTTTACAGGTGCTGGTGAAGTCCCTCTTTCACTTACTACATTTAGTGGAATTTCAGTAACAGGTCAAATTTTCATTACTCAATCTACTAAAATAAATGTTAAAGTTGAAATAGAATATATCTATGATTGTTCTATGGCAACAATAACAGCAAACAACGATGATTTTACAGGTACACCAATAAGTTCAGGTGGCGGAACAACCGCAAGTGTTTTTGCAAATAACGGTAACGGTACTGATGATTCGGATGGATCTGCAGCAACCGATGCCAATATAAATGACAATATAAACATCCAATCTTTTGATGGTGGAGTAGTTCCTGCAGGTTTAACTATAAATTCAGCAGGTGTAATTACTGTGCCAGCAGGTTTAGCAGCAGGAAATCATACTATTGTGTATGAAATTTGTCTAAATGCACCAAATCAAGCAACTTGCGATACAGCAACAGCAACTTTAAATGTAGCACCAATACCAAATGTACCACCAGTAGCAACACCAAATACAACTACTACAGATTATGACACTAACG
>CAYQTF010000190.1:0-4194 GCA_964420345.1 uncultured Flavobacteriaceae bacterium | reverse complement strand
ATCAAAACTCATAACCAACCACACGATAATGTTCGCTTTCGCCATTAATAATTTGTAGATAACTTTGGTATCTAGATTGTGCAATATCGCCTTTTTCTAAAGCATTTTTTACGGCACATTTCGGTTCGTTTATGTGTAAACAATTATTGAATTTACAACCTTGTTTTAGGTTAAAAAACTCCATAAAATAATCACCAACTTCTTCTTTTTCAAAATCTACAAGTCCGAAACCTTTAATACCAGGCGAATCAATTATAAAACCACCAAAAGGTAATTCGAACATTTCGGCAAAAGTGGTAGTATGTTTTCCTTGTTTATGTTGTTCGGAAATTTCTTTGGTCGCTAATTTTAATTCAGGAAAAACAGCATTAGCAAGTGTAGATTTGCCAACGCCAGAATGGCCAGCAAATAAACTTACTTTATCTGTCATGATTTCTTTTAACTTGTCTATGTTAATATTTTTAATTGCTGAAATATCCAAGCAAGTATAACCAATATCTTGGTAGATACTTTTTAACTTTTCTTTATCTAATGTTGTCTCTTTTGTATGCGTATCGACTTTATTAAATAGTAAAATCACGGGTATGTTGTATGCTTTTGCGCTAGTCAAAAAACGATCGATGAAACCTGTAAAAGTTTTCGGATTATCAATAGTAATCAATAAAAAAACCTGATCAATATTAGAGGCAATGATATGTGTCTGCTTAGATAGATTAACCGATTTTCGGATAATATAATTTTTTCTATCGTGTATATTGTAAATAATACCATTTTCGGTAGTTTCTTCTAGTTCAATATCAACAATATCGCCAACAGTTACCGGATTGGTGCTTTTAATACCTTTAATTCTAAACTTACCTTTTATACGGCAGTTTATTGTTTTGTTTTTGGTTTTAACAGCATACCAACTACCTGTAGATTTTATAACAACTCCTTGCATAACGGCAAAACTAATCTATTTGTATTACAATTTTCGTAATAAGTTCAAAAACCTAAACGGATTTTTTTTATAGACAGAAAAGAAAATATTTGCGTTCTATTAATCGAAATAATCTTTACGCCTTAGTGACTTTGCGAGAAAACATTTTGAAAGATGTGTATTATACATTCAATTATTACAAATGATATATTCTAAATAATTAATATTATATTTGTTATCTAATTAATTAGTTCTCTAACAAACTAATTAAAAGAAATTTTAAACTAATTAGGTTATGGTTAAATTTGGCGAAATAATAAATTCAAATGCTCCTACATTAATCGATTTTCATGATGAAAATGAAAAATCGTTATTACAAAATGTTTTAAGTGATGTTGCCGCTGCTTTAGGAGATAAAGCGAGAGTAATTAAAATAAACATTTCTAAAAACGAAAAATTAGTAAGCGCATTAAGAATAAAAGGAAGTTCAACTTTTATTATCTACAAAAATGGCGAGATGAAGTGGCGCCAATCTGGTCAGCAAGATGCTAGTACGTTAATTAATTTAGTGGAACAATTTGTTTGAAATAACAAATTTACTTTTAATTCTACCTTGTAATAATAACCACATTTTTAAAAAGGGGAAAAACACCCGTAAATTTTCAGGAAAAACCCTTGTAATTTAATTGTTAACTCGACATACTTTTGTCCTGTAGTTATTAATCAATTAAAATATAAAATTATGATGGCATTATTAGAAACTCCAATAGTAGAAAATTTTGAAACTCAAAATTATAAAGTAAGAACTTTAAATCCAATTGAAAAAGATGTAATTAAAAGTGTGATTGGTAATGATCCTGAGATTCCTGAGACAATTTATAATCGTATTCAAGAAAGTTTGAATAAAGGTCAAAATGTAAATGCGATCTTAAAATTAAAAACTGATGACGGAAATACCTATTGGACTATTAATAGATTCGAACCAAGTATTGGTAATAATTTTAAATCCTCTTTTTCTGTACAAACTAAATTTACTACAAAAGAATGTATTGAAAAAACACAAAAATTATATCATATTTTAAATAAGATAGAAATTGCTGTAAATAATGAATATGCTGACAAATATTTAGAAGGATTTTTAGAAGAAAAATGTATTGATTTTAATGAGATTGCAGTGTTTTATTCGTAATTAAAAAATACGATAACTTAATTTGAAATATGGCAATATTATGTTATTTTCGTCATTGTTTAAATTTGCTCCAGATCCAGGAATAAAATAGGCACCAATTGCAAAATCAAATCTTTTATGAGTAATGCCAATAGATGTATTTAATGCCATGAATCCTAAGTCATATTGGTCTGTTATTATTGTTGCAATTGTACCGTCTGGGTGAGTGTTAACAATTTGGGAAATTGAATAATCGGTACCTCTATTCATCAAAGATAAACCTAATTTAAAATATAATTTTTTGTTGTTTTTAATAGCAAAATATTTTTTTGCATATATATGATAATCAATAATCAATGCAGAATTAGAATTATTAATTGAAAAAAATTCTGTACTATTTGGTGCTAGTTCATTTATGTTATTTTCAAAATTGAGGTGGTCATATCGAATAGATTGAGAGAAACCTATTTCAAAATTTTTAAACACCATATAATCAATTTGATAATTAACAGAAGTGCCACTTAGATTTTTATCTAAATTAAAATTAAGTCTTGTTGCAGGTCCAGGTGTTGGAAAATCAACTAGTTTACTAATAGGGGTAATTCTATATTCTGTACCTACTTTTATAGATAACCTTTTTTTATTTTGTGAAATAGATAACTTTTTTTCATTTTGTGAAAAAGTTACTATAGATAATAATGCAAATAATATTACAACAAATGTTTTTTTCATAATTAACTAATTTAATACAAGCAACAAACATATTGTTTGTTGCTTGTGTTTATTTATATTTAATTGGTTAGTATTTTTTTTAAATTATATTTAATTCCTCCATTTTCAAATAACCATTCATTATTATTTTGAAAAGATGAAATAGCGTCTTTGTCATATTCACTTTGCCAAGATCTAAAATCAACAGGTATAGAAAATTCCGGACCATTATTTAAGGAATGATAAATTGTTCTATATCTTTTTGGAGCAGGCCAAGGATCATATTCATAAACTACCCAACTAAATATGGTCTCGCTCTCTGGAGACAAACCGTTAGAACTAAAAACGGTATAATTATCATTTAAAACTCTAGAAGATTCACGTCTAATCCACCTTCGTTTATAGCTATATTGAATATGTCTTCCTGCGATATGATTTGTTGTTAAAGGATAATAGTTTGTGATTAAATGTAAAGATCCTTTAACTGCAATTTCTGATCTTCCAACTGACTCTTTATGATGTTTTCCAGTCATTCTATTTAGATATAAATTTGGTTCAGTTGGGTTTGGTGGTGGATTACCACTACCACTACTACCACATGATTTTGGAAAGTCACCATCATTACTTGAGCCCTCTACACATGCTTCAGCTATCTTTATGAATATTATATCATAATTTTCGCTATCACTTTCTCCAACTTCAAAATCCATTTTTTCTAAATTGACATTATCATCATCAATTTCTTGGTATGCTTCATACTTATCTTCTATAAATTCATCATTATCTTCAACAACAACAGGTACAATTAATGGTTTTGTATTATCATAATTTTTTTGACTTTCATTATTTTGAAAATCATTATATTGATTTTCGAAATCGGTTATGTAAATTGCCGGATACCAATCTTCATCATCTAAATTAGTAAAGGCGTCTAGAGCTTTGTTTAATCTTAATTCATCTTGCTCGTTTATACTTATATTTTTATTTGCCTTAATATTATCTATTAAATACCTTACTTGTATTTGACTATCGCTACCTTCATAAACTTTTTTGTCGATACTATTAAAAAGAATTTCTTTAAAATTAGTATTTCTCGTAAGTTTAGAAATTACAGTACCAACTTCTAATAAGTGGTGATTGGTGTAATCAATTTTTTGCTGTAAAGATGCACTTTCTATTTTGCTTTTATCTAAAATATTATTGACTTTTATATCTAATTCTGATTGATTATCACAACTAGACAAAACTATTATTATTACACTAAAAAGTGTAATTATTTTTATTAAATTTTTCATAAAATAATGTTTAAAATTGTTTTTTTTTTTGGATTTCGTGAAAACCTTGTAACTATTCACCCAAACTAGGCAAAAAATAATTATCTTCAAAAGCATTATGG
>CAYQTF010000189.1:0-4256 GCA_964420345.1 uncultured Flavobacteriaceae bacterium | reverse complement strand
AATAATAGGTAAATTTGTGATTGTTAGCTGGTCGCCTTTGGCGGATTTAGTTCAATAAAAAATATAGTTAATGCTGGCTAATTGTATAATTTAAAGTGAGTTTTGTGTTTTAAAAGTAAATGCTAAACCCTAAAATTATTGTATTTTTAACCAGCACTAACTTTATACAAACCGTTGACAAAGTCACTTTTCAATACAGGATAATTATGGTAATAAGTTAAAAAATCAAACCTCCAAAACCTCAACCTCATCACCAATATAAACCAATAATTTACCAACAACATCAAAATTCATTTTTTCTAAAATTGTGGCGTAATTATTAATTTGTATCTCGTGTTTCTTCTCTTTTTTACCAGTTTTATAATCTATAATAGTCACTTTTTTATCTTCAAAAACCAATCTATCTGGTATTAATAAAGTTTTATCATCATTTAAAATTTCTCGTTCGTTTAAAACAGAAACTTCATCAGAAAAATAATGGTTTAGTTTTTTATGCTGTACAATTTTAGTGATTAAATTTAAAATTTCTTGCTCTCTTTCTAACGGTACAATTCCTTGATTTACAAAATTTGCAACTACATTTTCAATATCATTTGTGGTGATAATTTTTGCTAAAATTTCATGAATAATAGTTCCGTATTTTCTGGCATCATCAAAACCTTTGTCAAAAGCGGCATTTGCAACAATGGTAATGTTATGATTTTTCCAATCGGAACTAATAAATTCATTTTGCTCTCTACTAATAACCGTTGCTTTTTTCTTTGTGGAAATCCTTTTATTATTACCAAATTCAAAAACAGATTTTTGGTCATTCCATTTGCCAATATTTTTTAAAAAGTCGATATAAAACTGCGAATATAATTTTGGTTCATCAAAATCATTTTTATGTTCACTTATAATGTATAATTGCTCTTCTGCCCTTGTTAATGCAACATATAGCAAGTTAAAATTATCTAATTCTAATTCTTCTCGTTGTTTTTGGTGCAATTTTTCGCCAACCGAACCAATTTCTGTTAAAGTGGCATTATAATTTATTAACGCTGCATCAAAACCATTATAATTTTCTTTATCTAAAGGTTCGTACCAAATTTTAGGATTAATTTGTTTGTAAATATCTAAATCGTAGGCATAAATAACTACAGGAAATTCCAATCCTTTAGATTTATGAATGGTCATAATTCTAACCGCATTTTTACCTTCGGGAATTACGATACTTAATTTGTCTTTTTTCTCTTCCCAAAAATTTAAAAATGTGGTAATTCCTTCATTTTTTTTGAAGGTATATTCTAAAATAACATCTAAGAAAAACTGAATATAAGCATCCGAAGTTTTTACTAAATTAAAACATCTAATGATATGTTCGATACTTTCGTAAAACGGAAAACTCGAAAACTTAGTAACATCAAAATAAATGTGATAGTTTTCTAATTTCTTAAAAAAGGAAACAATTTCTTCGTCTATAAAATCCGTAATAAAAATGTGTTTATCTTCTTTTATATTTAAGTGTTTATATAAGAAAATAAGCAATTCAAACTTCACTTCTTTATTCTCGGTTTGCGTGATAAAAAGTAGTAAGTTTATTATAAATGTTACTTTGTCAGAATTTTCTAACAATAAAGTTTCCGAACTAATAATATCGATTTTATTTTCGGCTAAATAATTGGCAATAGCAACACCTTGTTTTTTAGTTCTAGTTAAAATACAAATTTCATCTTTGGTAAATTTACCCTCTAAATTAGTAATTATTTCGAAAATTTTACTTGGATAAATTTCATCTTTTTCTTCCGATGAAAACCCTTTATCAATAAATTGTATTTGTACAAAACCACCTTTTTTGTCGGTTTCTAATTGTTGATTTCCTTCTTTATATAATTTTGAATAATTTTCATTTTTAAGGTATTTGGATAAATGTTGAAAAAAAGAATTATTAAATTTGATTATTTCAGAATAACTACGATAATTTGTTGGTAAATTTTTAACTTTTTTCTCTACTAAAAACGGATTGAATTTTTTAGCATCTAAAGTCAAGTCAATAAATTGCTCGGCTTTTCCGCCACGCCAACGGTAAATAGATTGTTTAGCATCGCCAACCAAAAGCAAAGAACCTTTTTCGCCTTTTTCGTTCTCGCTATTTAATGCATTATCTAATAACGGAATTAAATTTTGCCACTGCATAACCGAAGTATCTTGCATTTCGTCTATAAAATAATACTGGTATTTTTCGCCTATTTTTTCATAAATAAACGCCACAGGTTGCTCTTTTAAATGTGTGCTAATAAGTTGATTAAATTCGGAATTCAATCTAATATTATTTTCTTCTTTAATTTCGTTTAAAACGGAATTAATAGAGCGCAAAACTGCTAAAGGTATTAAACTACGAACAATTAATTTATTTAGTAAATAGGTTTGAAATCTAACTTTCACTTCTTTATACAGACTTAGTAAACTCGGAATTACAGAATCGATTGCTGTTTTTATTTCGTCGGGCTTTCCTTTGGAATAATACAACTCATTTTCGATACTTTTACCTAAACCTTTGTCTGTTTTAAAATCAATTTTATCTATTTGATGTATTAAGTTTTGGAAAAATTTTGGGAATTGGGCATAGTAGAATCCTTTAGCATCAATATGTAAATTATTAATTATTTGTGAGCCTTTTTCGCCTATTTCAGCAAATTGTTTTTCAAAAGTATTTTGTTGTTTATAAATGGTTTTTTTTAAATCTAAAAAATCTTTTATCGATCTTTTTTGTAGTTTATTTACCTGTAATATATCGTTTTCGTTTAACAGTAATTTGGCAATTTCTTTAAGGTCAAAACCAATATCCCAACTTTTATCCTCATTAACTTTTTCAAGAGAAAAATTTATTAATATCTTGGTAAATTCTTTGTCTTTTCCTATTTTAGAAATCAGCACATCTACTGCTTCATTTAGTAGTGAAATGGCATCCATTTCTACTTCAAAATTCATAGACAGCCCTAAGTCAAAAGCGAAACTTTTAATTATTTTATAAGTAAAACTATCAATGGTTGTTATGCCAAAACCAGCATAGTTATTCAATATACTTTTTAAAACATTATTGGCTCTTTTTTTAAGAATCTCTGTTTCTAGATTCAATTCTTCAGCAATTGCTAAAAATAGCACGTCTTCTTTTTCTGAAAAAGTATCATTAGAAAAAGTACGTAGATTTTCAATTACTCGTAATTTCATTTCAGCAGCAGCTTTATTGGTAAAAGTAACTGCTAATATTTTTTGAAACTTAAAAACATCACTCGTTTTTAAAACAATTTTTAAATATTCTTTTACTAAAGTAAAGGTTTTACCCGAACCAGCAGATGCGTTATAAACTTGAAAGGAATTTGTATTTGTCATTTAGAAATGTACAATAATTGATTCATTGTCAAACTCAATAATATTACTTCCGTTCTTAAAATAATTCTCAATAATAGGAAAATTTAATTCAAATAATTTTAGAAGTTCCTTATTGGTTTTGTTTCCTAAAGTTATAAAAAGTATTCGTTTTGGAATTTCTTTTATTAAGTAGTATTCATAAAAGTCAGTATCTTTAGATACAATAATATAACCTTTTTTAGTTGCTTTGTCAATTATTTCAGCATCTGTAGTAAAACACTTATTCGGAAAATCATTAGTATGTATTGTTTCAAAACCTTTGTTGATTAACCAATATTTTAATTTAACTGGCAATTGAGCGTCAATAATAAATTTCATTTAACCTGCAATTATTTTACTAACGCTTTTGACTTTTATTAATTTTGAAGCAAATAATAAACAGGCTTTTATATCATCGTTTTCTAAACCTTCAAAATCAGAAACAATTTCATTATTAGTCATTCCTGCACTTAATAAATCCAATATCATTTCTACTGAATATCTTGAATTTCTAATTGTAGGTTTGCCAAAACAAACATCCGAATTTATTGTAATTCTATTTATTAAGTTTTCTTTCATAATTACTTTATTTATTGCAAGTTAGTAAATTATATTTTCATATTCAAAAAAAGGTTACATCTTTTGTTCAAGAATATATTTAGTATAAATCGTAAAAGATGCTTTTGTCTGAAGTACAAGAATCAACGGATTATTTCTATCTAATTATCTTTCAACAATTTTCCTGCCAACCAAGCCGTTGGTATATAAGCAAACAAAAGGTCAACTACAATAAACCAAGTTGGTGCAGGAATCATTGTTGCTGCTGCTATTCCGCCTAACAAGAAAAAACCACCAATACCTAAAGC
>CAYQTF010000188.1:0-4347 GCA_964420345.1 uncultured Flavobacteriaceae bacterium | reverse complement strand
TAAATAACTGTCAGTTTGTTCTGCGAAAATCTGCGAAATCTGCGGGAGAAAAAATTGTACTCCAAAAATCTGCGGGATATAAGAAAAATTAGTCCCTATAATTATAAGAATAAACTTCTACAGCATTCATCTCTTCCCAAATTTGAGTGTTTACTATTTTAACAGATTCTGTTTTTTGATGAATATCTAAATATGATTCTGTGGTTAATATCTTATTTGCTTGTCCGAATTTTTGTGAAGGAAAAATATATTCCATTTTATCGGTAGCATATTCGCAAAACATATAATCTAATTGAGGTAGTTTGATAAACTCATTATTAGTTGTTTCGATAAAATATAATGTTTCGTAATTTGAACAACATGCTAAAAATTCAAATTCTACTTTAATAATTTGTTTTGTATTATTTAATTCTGGATTTTTTAAAACTTTAATAGTAGCATTCATAAAGAAATCAAGATCATCTTTAGCCATTTTTATTAATTTAGAAATTGGTTCGTCTTCTTTATAAAGATAAATATCTAGTGTTTCTGAATCGTTGATTTTAGCGTTGTTTAACACCGATTTAATATTGGTTATTTTAAAATCGGTTGTAATTTTAAACTCTTGAGCATAAAATAAAATACTTGTAAATATTGCAATTAATGTGATAACTCGTTTCATAATTTTGTTTTTTAAGGATTAATTATACCTCAAAAATATGACGAGTTAATGGTTGTTAGTTGTTTGTTTTAGAATTCGTAGATGATTGTCTATTATTTGATTTGTTTTTCAATATCATTTTAATATTATTGTTGTCCGATAAAAATTATAGACAAACAACTAAAAACCCTATAAAACAAATAAGTAAGGAGATATTTGTAAAACGACACCTTACTTTTAAAAAAAAATTAATTAAAGAATTACCGCCAAACTTACTTTCTTTTTTAAATAAAAGATTATCGAGTAATTACAATTTGGTCTTTTGTCTAATATCTAATAGCGAAGCGGTCTAATGTCTTTATCGAACAATACTAATTTTAATATATAACTATTTTTTATCAAGTCTTCTGTTTCTTCTTCTTAGCTGCAGGAAATAAAACATTATTCAAAATTAAGCGATAACCAGGCGAATTAGGATGTAAATCTAATTCCGTTTTAGGATCACCAACTCTGTGTTGATAATCTTCAGGATCATGACCACCATAAAAAGTAAACATGCCTTTACCAACAACACCATGAATATATTTTGCTTCGCCGTTGGTCTTTAGTTGTCCCATAATTAGTACATTAGATTTTATTGTGTTTGGGTCAAAAGAAGTGGTTTGCCCCATAAATCCTTTTACTAACATTGTATGATTTTGACATAGCATTGTTGGCACAGGATCCCATTTTGCAGAGTATTGCATTAATGTAAAATAGTCTAAAGTTTTTTTAATTCTACGTTTTCTAGTCATATCTATTGTCGAAAATTCATAAACAGTCGGACTTCTTTCTAAATGAAAATCTTTAAAAGCAAATGTTTTAGAATAATCAATTTTTGATTGGTAATTTGCTTCCGATCCGTCGCCATCAAACATTGCCTCACAAATATCAACACCTTGTGCAGATAAAGCGATATCAAAACTATCGGTTGCGCTACACATTGCGAACATAAAACCGCCACCAATTACAAAATCACGAACTCGTAATACAACATCTAATTTTTGCTTAGACACTTTATCATAACCTAATTTTGTGGCTAAACTTTCGGCGTATTTTTTATTTTCAATATACCAAGGTGCGGCACGATAAGAGGCGTAAAATTTACCATATTGACCAGTAAAATCTTCGTGATGTAAGTGTAACCATTCGTATTTTACCAGTTCGTCTTTTAAAACTTCTTCGTCATAAACAACATCGTAAGGTATTTCGGCATAATTCAAAACCATGGTTACTGCATCGTCCCAAGGCATTTTGTCTTTTGGAGAATACACGGCAATTTTTGGTGCTTTTTCTAATAAAACCGCTTCCATATTTAGTGACGGACTACTTATTTTTTCTAAAATTGCAACTGCTTCCGCATCTGAAATTACTTCAAAACTAACACCTCTAATAGTACATTCGTTTCTGAAAATCTCTAAGTCTTCCAATAAAAATGAACCACCACGATAATTTAATAACCATTTTACTTTATGGCCTTTTTCAAGGGAAAAATAAGTAATTCCGTAGGCCTTTAAGTGGTTTTTTTGACTAACATCATCCATTGGTATTAATATAAAGGATGCAAAACCTATTTTAAATAGGAATAGAAATAGACTTGTAAAAATTATTTTTTTCATTTAATTGTAGTTGTTTGTTTATTTCGTTTAAATTTAATTTCTGTAACTAAATGTTAATGTATAGTTAGTTGCGAACAAGTCTTATGTCTTCGTTAATCATTTATCATTTTCCACGAATAATCTCGGCTAATAATTTCCTTGCTCTAAGTAATTTTACTTTCACATTATTCATTGGTTGATTTAACTCTTTGGCAATTTCTTTATAACTCATTTCTTGAAAATATCGCAATTGAATGACTTCTTGATAATGCCACTTTAATTTTTTAATATACGCTAATAATTGCGCTAAATTTTGTTCTGTAATTATTTTATCTTCTATCGAAGGAGAATCGTCATGAATGTCAAAAACCGAATTATCTTCTTTTGTTATAGAAATTGTTTTCGTTTTTTGCTTTCTTAAATGGTCTATATAAATGTTTTTTGCAATGGTAATTAACCAAGTTTTAAAGACATATTTATTATCATATGTTTTTAGTTTATCAAATGCTTTTGCAAAAGTTTTAATAGTAATATCTTCTGCTTCGTCTGTGTTTTTTGTTTTTTCAAACATAAAATTATAAACACTTACCCAATGCGTATTTAGTAATGTTTTGTAAGCATTTTGACTGCCATTTATCGCTTTTTCGATTTGTTTATTTATGTTATCTTTTGACTCTTTCAATTACCAATGTTTTGGTTTGTGGATTAAATTTCGGATAAATATACTCATTTGTATGACAATCAAAAATAATTCCAAAAATGGCAACCATAAAATTAAATCTTTTTCATGTAGTTTTTTTGCCGTTAAACCGAAGATTATATATTGAAAACCAATCCTGATTAAAACTAACAACAGAATGGTATTTATATTAAAACCAATAATAAATAAAATTATTGTTAGAAACCAAAACAAAAATTGACTAACATAAAATATGCCAAGTAACAACTGATGTATTGGTTTGTAATGTGTTGCGGTTGAAATATGTCTTCTCTTCTGATTTAGCCATTTTTTAAAATTAGTATGCGATACAGAAATGGTAAAACTATTCTCTGAATAACAGATAGAAGTATTGTTCTTTGTAGCAATTTCATTTACAAATAAATCGTCATCACCAGATTTAATGTTTTTATGTGAAGAGAATCCTTTAATTTTATGAAAGTTATCTTTAGTATATGCAATATTTCTGCCAACGCCCATATATGGAAAACCGATTTTTACATATGAAAAATATTGAATTGCAGTTAATAAAGTTTCGAATCTGATTAATTTATTTAACCAAGATTTTTCTATTTTTTGATAAGCACCATAACCTAAAATAATTGTTTTTTCTTTACTAAAATTTGTAGTCATTTCATTAATCCAATTTACAGAATTTGGTTTGCAATCGGCATCTGTTAAAAGAAGGTGTTTGTTTTTTGCAAGTTCAATCCCTTTAGTTAAGGCATTTTTTTTATTACTTTCAAGTTTTGTTAGATTAATAATTGTAATCGCCACTTTGTTAAATTCCGTTTTAACAGAATTCATTACATCTAAAGTTTCATCTGTAGAATGATCATTCACCAAAATAATTTCAAAATCAGTATGCTGTTGATTACAAATAAAAGGTAAGTTTTCTCGCAAATTTTGCGCTTCATTTTTAGCGCAAATCAGTATAGAAATTGGCAATATTTTATGTATAGTTTTTTTATTTTCGGAAAAAGTAAATTTACTAAAAATTAAAAAATAGTATAAAAATTGAATGATTACAATTAGTATAAAAGCAATATATAATATTTCAAAAAACAAATTATATAGTTGCTTGATTGTCTAAACTTGAAGAGCAGCTTTCTTGTTTTCCGCAACCACAAACAATTCCTTCCTGTTTCATACGTACATTTTTACCTGCACAAGTACCATCAAATTTACCGTCTTTTTGTGCCCAAATTTTTATCGCTATTCCTAAAACGCCAATACCTAATAATGCAATTGAAATAAGTGCTAATTTTAACATTTTGTTTTAATTTAATGCAAAGGTAATTAATAAAAAAAAGATAATTGTTACTAACTTGTTAAAAAGTTACGCTTCATAA
>CAYQTF010000187.1:0-4348 GCA_964420345.1 uncultured Flavobacteriaceae bacterium | reverse complement strand
ATTTTATGATATCTATTATGTTACCCAATCTATCTACTTTTAGTTTCCAGCATCTATCTTTAATTGAATTCCCTTTAAATTTTGTGGTTTTAATATCATGAGAACCAACTAACTTATTCTTTTTTTTATCAAAACTTAAATCTACTTCTTTTTTAGTTATTGCTTTTGATAATTGATTTGGGGTGAAATTACAAGTCACACCTGAAAAATCATTAACTACCATAACTCTATTAACTTGCTCTTTAGATAAATTATTAAAATCAATATGTATATTATTTTCTAATTCTTCATCTGTAGGTACATAAACCAAATCATTAGGTGATAATGAAAACAAAAACGTTCCTTTTGTTTTGTCTATTGGCACAAGAGTTCGTTCTGTTTTAGATAAATTAGCAACTTGCTTTTGATGTTCAATAACTATGTTTAAAGGAATAGTTTGATAGACACGTTTCTTTTTTGCTTCGTCTAAATAAATTGCAAAAAACAGGTTTGTTCCTTTTGCCGCTTCAACATATTTTTTATTCTTTGGGCTATTTGTATCTTCCGAAACAGTAAATTTACTACCAATTTCATACAAACGAACTTTATAAATTGGATGATGGTTTTTGCCATTATTCAATATTTTCATGTTTTTATTTAATTCTTCAACTCCACTAGTATCAAATGCTAAATCAAATTGTTTTTTTTCTTCTTCGTTTAAATAATTTTTTAAATGATTTTCTAAAATTACTTGAATACTTTTATCTGTAATTTTATCTAAATGTTTTTGAGTCTTAATTTCTGCTAAAGAAACTCTAGATGCAGTTGCAACCTTACCTTTTGGTACAGTAATATTTAATTTACCCGAAACCGTTTCTTTGTGCATTGATTTACGTATTGCCCAATTATCACCTTTGGTTTGTTTAACTAATTCTTTTTTATACTTACCTTCTTTTTTAACCCATTGCCAAGTTTTATTATTTGTTTTATTAATAACCCGTGTGTTTTTCTTAAAACTAATAATTGTTTTTTCTAAATTAGTCTTAGCATCATTTGTAAAACTATTCCAAGGCATTAAAAAATGTTTGGTGTAATGTCCTTTTTCACTTTTAATTAATAAAGAATCTCTTAAACCATAATTTTTAGTTTCAGCATTTAATGCGCCTAAATAATTGGTGTGTTTTTTTGTGCAACAGGCAATAACTAAAGCATCTAACGCATGATGTCTGTGATCTATTCTCTTTTTACTAAAACCTTTTGCAATAGCATCTGGCACTTGAGTTCTAAAAGCATTGATTTTATCATCCCAATAACCAAAATCATTAGAATTTGTCAATTCATTTAATCTTTTAAACCTTGGTGCAATAAGTTCATTCCATTTATCATTTAAACCCCAATCTTGTTTTAATTTTGATGTGATTGAACCAGTTATAGGCACTAAATATTTTGAAGTTGCTTCTTTTTCTCGATCTTCACGCACCAAATTACTTAACAAACCTTTTATTAATTTACTAATATATCTACTGTCATTTAATTGTCGGTTTATAAAACCTTCTGGAATGTCTTCACTCAATAAATTTTTAAGTTTATTTCTATTCTTTTTAAAATATTGATTACAATGTTTTTCGTAAGTATCTATTTTAAATATTGGTATGCCATCAACAAGACTACCTCCTTTTTTTAAAATATATTCGTAGGCAGTTAGATTACTTTTATCACTATTTACGACACTTTCACAAATTACCTTATTACTCATTGAATTATCAAAATATCTAGATTGTGGAATAATGTGTTCTATTTGATAATCTGTTGTAAATAATTTACTTAATGGTATTGTTTTACCAGTATAAGGTGAAATATAACCTTGATTTAACCACAATTTATACTTTGTAATGTCTGATTTTGATGGTGAATTGTTTTTTCTTATTTTTTCAATTTCATCATTAATATTAGCATCATTTTGATAAATTCCTTCTTCATAAATTTTTAAAATTTCTTGTTGGCTTGGTGAATATGGTTTTACATCAGAAATACCGTCATTTTTTAATTCTTTTAATATTTCTTTTACTCTATAATTTGTTTTTTCATTATCCGACATTCTGTTACTCATCGACTTTCTTTTATCTGCCGAGTTTTTCATTTCTCTACCTAATTCTAAATGAATTTCATTAAATAATCGTTTATAATGTTTTTCAGATTTACCTGTTTTAGAATTGACTTTTTCAATAAATGGACTGTTTGATTTTACAGCATAATATTCCCAAATATCTCTTACTGTTCTTAAGGTTTCTGTAACAACTTGCTCTACAATTGGGTTACGCAAACTATGTTGCTTAAAACCATCTAAAAAATGAGTGATATCTTGAGGATGTTTCCAACTTAAGACACTGCTTACTTCAGAATGTCTATTATACACAGCATAACAGGCTTGATAAGTGTTTAAATTTTGTAATGGGTTTTTATCTTTAAAATCAACAAAACTTTTTAATAATTGTTTAGGAATATCATCGTCTGCAAGACTTATTAATTGATCATTAAAATCCTTATGTGTTCTATCTACTTTTATATTATTAACACGTTCCATAATTGACAAAACTCTTTCCTTTACTTCATTTGAAACATCTTTTTCATTCCAGTATTTACCAATACGCATTAAAGGCAATAATTTTTTAATTGCTTTTTCTGAATACGCTCCATAATCATTTTTAAATGGCGGGAATTTTTTAAAGTTTTCAATAAACGAATCTTTATCAATATTATTTCTAATTGCAAAATTTTCTATTGCTTTTTCGTATTCTGTTTTATCTTTAACCGAATAAATAATATGCCATAATTTATGTTCGATTTCTTTGGTGTAGAAAGAATCAATATCAATATTTTTTACTTTTTTTAGTCTTGTTAAAAGTTGGGATTTAGTAGGGCAACAAGGATATTTTTTATCTTCTACATAATTCCATCTATAATTATCTTTTGCTGCTTTTTCAATTCGTTTTTTTGAAATAAGATATTGAATTATATTTTTTTGTTCAACTTCTTTTCTAATGGATAAATAATCATATAATTCTACCCAATCATCTTCTGTTTTAAATAATTGAGAGGTTACATTAATATCCTGTACAGATTTTCCATCTATAATACTATCTTTTTGATAAATTTTAAAATTTTTAATAAATTGCCACAGTCTAAATTCTTGAAATAATGGGTTTGATTTAGAAATTGTTTTTAAATATTGTTTTGGTTGTGTTACTCCATCAATTTTAAAAATTTTATATTCGTACTGACAATTTGCAATAGTTGATTTTTTACTTTTTAATGGTCGCTGATAAAAAATAATATCATCGGTAAATAAATAATCAAAACCTTTATCTTTAATATTATTTTGATGTGCTTCGTTTCTTGGGTATAATTCATTAACACAAATCTTGTACAAACCTTTATCCTTTAATTCTTTATGGTGTTTTATTTGCTCCGTAATAATTGCTGTAAATTCTTCTTTATAAAATTTACGTTCAATTGTTTTTACTAATTTCCCTCTTATTTTTTGAGTTGGGTTTTCTAAAAGTGTTTCGTAAATATATTGTCCTACCGTTTTTTTAGATTTATTTATATTTTGCTCTGTTTTTGTCTTAATAGCAATCCAATCTTTTTCTGAATCAACTGCTTTATAAGTTCTTTTTATTTCTCCATCTTTCTTTGTAGTAGTTGTAACAATAAATTCTTTTGTTTTATTTATCCAATTTTCTGTTTTTACAATTTGCTTATCATATTTCCAATCATTTTCAAAAATTACATCATATAATTTATCTCCAGTTTTTTTAATGGTTTCGCCTGAATCTATTATTTCTTTTGTTTTTAAAGTAATAAATTCCTTTTTTTTACCATCCGTAAGTTCTTCTTCTTCTTCACCTCTTAATTGATAATAACCGCGTTTTTGATTAAAATTTAGAATAAGCCAAGCCAATTCTTCTTTTGTTATTTTTTGAGTTAGTGCTTTTTTTCGTAAATAATAAATTGTCCAATCGTAAGGTATTTTAATATCTTGATTATGATTTTTAAAATCTTTTACCATTTCATTAAAAGAATTGATAAAGATAAATTCGTGTTTTATTATTTTCTCTCCATTGTTTTCTTTTTCACTTTTTTGATAATTTAATTTTACTTCAATATTCTTTTTGAATTGCCCAAAATGTTTTTCAAAATCAATTGAATCGGCATAATGCTTTGGTAGAAAACCTAAAATATTCAAAACTCGATGTAATCGTTCTCTACGCAAATTATCTCTTTGATATAATCTACGTACACTTCTATAATTTGTACGTTCTGCTGTTTGCGATATAGAAACACCAGAATCAAATTTACCCAAAACATC
>CAYQTF010000186.1:0-4376 GCA_964420345.1 uncultured Flavobacteriaceae bacterium | reverse complement strand
CAATAGACGTTTCATGGCAATAATGTGTGCTTTTGCTAAATCAACTACGTGAATATAATCACGAACTGCTGTTCCGTCTGGCGTATCGTAATCGTCTCCAAAAACAGATAAACATTCGCGAATTCCAGCCGCAGTTTGAGTTACATACGGAATCAAGTTTTGTGGTACACCAATAGGTAATTCACCAATTAAAATACTATCATGTCCGCCAATTGGATTAAAATAACGCAATGCAATCGCATTTAGTTTACTTATTTTAGTAGTATCTTCAATTATTTCTTCACCCATTTGTTTGGTGTTTCCGTAAGGAGATTCGGCTTTTTTAATTGGTGCTTTTTCTGTAATTGGCAATTCATCGGCTTGACCATAAACAGTACATGAAGAGCTAAAAATTAGGTTATTCACTTTATTTTTTTGCATTTCTTGCAATAAATAAATTAAGGTAGTAATATTATTTTCGTAATATTTAAGTGGTTCATTTACGCTTTCACCAACTGCTTTTGAAGCTGCAAAATGGATTACGCCGTCAATTTTATTGGACTTAAAAAAATCTGCAACTTTCGATTTATCTTTTAAATCTATTTGATGAAATTCTGGTTTTTTATTGGTTATTGCTGTAATTCCGTCAAGAACATCTATTGTGGAGTTTGATAAATCATCTACAATAACCACTTCAAAACCTTCGTTTTGTAACTCTACAACTGTGTGCGAACCTATAAAACCTAAACCGCCTGTAACTAGTATTCTTTTCATTATTCAACGAATTAACGTTAATTACTTTAGCATATTCAATGAATTAACGTTAATTCGTTGAATGGAATATTTCAACCTTGCCAGCCTTTTAAAGGCTGGCAAGGTTTGTTAGATGATTAAATTATTTAACAAACTCCAAAATAGCATCTACAATAAACTGTTGTTGTTCTTCGTCTAATTCTGTATGCATTGGTAATGAAATAACGGTTTCGATTAATTTGTTGGTTACTTTAAAATCGGTTTCGTTGTAACGTTCATCTGCGTAAGCTTTTTGCTTATGTAAAGGTACAGGATAATAAATTGCATTCGGAATTCCTTTATCTAATAAATGTTGATGTAAAGCATCACGATCTACATTTTTAGTTTTTAATGTATATTGATGAAAAACGTGTGTAGAAAAATCGCTTATAATTGGCGCTTCAATTTTATCGCTATTTGCAAAAGCATCGCTATAGAATTTTGCTGCTTTTTGTCTTGCTTTGCAATACGAATCTAACAAAGGTAATTTTATTTGTAAAACTGCTGCTTGTAAACTATCTAAACGAGAATTTACACCAACAACATCGTGATAATATCGTTTGTACATTCCGTGATTTACAACACCTCTTATAATATGTGCTAAATCATCGTCGTTTGTAAAAAGTGCGCCGCCATCACCATAACAACCTAAATTTTTAGATGGAAAAAAGGAAGTTGTACCAATAGTACCCATTGTTCCTGCTTTTTGTTTTGTTCCGTTGGCAAACGTATAATCTGCACCAATTGCTTGTGCATTATCTTCAATAATAAATAAATTATGTTCTTTTGCAATTTCTAAAATTGCTTCCATATTTGCACATTGCCCAAATAAATGAACTGGTACAATTGCTTTAGTTTTAGGAGTGATTGCCTTTTTTAAAGCATCAATATTCATGTTAAATGTATCTTGATCTACATCTACTAAAACTGGCGTTAAATTTAATAAGGCAATAACCTCAACTGTTGCAGCAAAAGTAAAATCAACCGTAATAACTTCGTCGCCTGTTTTTAATCCTAAACCCATCATGGCAATTTGCAAAGCATCAGTTCCGTTTGCACATGGTATTACGTGTTTTACGTTTAGGTATTTTTCTAAATCAGTTTGAAAACCTTTTACTTCAGGACCTCCAATATAATATGCGGTATCTAAAACATTTGCAAAGGCTTTATTAATTTGAGGTTTAATATGCTTATATTGACCTTGTAAGTCAACCATTTGTATTTTTTTCATGTAAATAAATTTTCTGCATCAAAAATACAAATAAATTATTGTGAAGTATGAATTAGTTGTAAAATAAATGGTGTTAAACCTCAAAAGAAATCCTGAACCCAATAATAGTGACGAAATATTGAGAGACCATCACGTTAAAGACGTGATAAAAGGGTCGAGGTATTAAACCAATATCTCGCTGAAAAATCGGGATTTGTTCGACTCGCCAAGCCAAAGACATGGTTAACTAAAAAACCGAAAATAATTTTTTAGAATCTCACGAATAAAAAACTACCAAAAAAATTCTAAAAGGGTTTCGGAATTTTAATGGTAGTTCAACTAACAACTATTATATATATTTTAAAGCAATTTTCCCAACGTAATAATTATACCGCAAAACTATATGTAATTATATTACTGTAAAAGGGGAAAAACACCCTTTTTTTAAATTATTTATTTAAAAAAAGGATTGTTACTATGGATTAGTTTCTATTTTTGTCATTACTAATGTATTTTTTCTACAACATATTTGTCCTAATATTTGGTTTTCTATTGATTCCAGTAAGTTTTTTTAATAAAAAAATTAAACTTTTCCTTAACGGAAGAAAAAATACATTTAAACAACTTTCCGTTTTAAAAGAAACCGATAGTGTTATTTGGTTTCACTGTGCTTCTTTAGGTGAGTTTGAACAAGGCAAACCAATAATTGAAGCGTTTAAAATTCAAAACCCAAGCTTTAAAATTGTGTTGACTTTTTTTTCGCCTTCAGGTTATGAGGTTCGTAAAAATTATGAATTTGCAGATGTAATTTGTTATTTGCCTTTAGACACAAAAAAGAATGTAAAACGATTTTTAGATTTAGTTCATCCAGAAATAAGCATTTTTGTTAAATATGAGTTTTGGCCAAATATTTTAAAAGAACTTAAGAATAGAAATATAAATACATTATTAGTTTCTGCTATTTTTAGAGAAAGTCAAGTGTTTTTTAAATCAAATAGTTTTACCAGTAAATTCATGCGTAATTCTTTAAAGGCTTTTAATCACTTTTTTGTACAAGATATTAACTCTCTAAAATTACTAAATTCTATAGGTTTTAATAATGTAACGGTTTCTGGAGATACTAGATTCGATAGTGTTTCTAATATTTCAAAACAAAATCATAGTTTAGATTTTATGGATAAGTTTTTGAAAGATGATACCGATTTTGTCTTAATTGCTGGTAGTACTTGGGATAAAGACGAAGAAATTATTATAAATTATATTAATAATCACGCAACAACAAAGCAACAATTCATTATAGCGCCTCATAATATTAAACCAACTGAAATTAAGAAATTAAAGAATAAAATTAATAAAAAAACAATTTTGTATTCTGAATTTCATTTACACAAACAAGAAGAACAGGTGTTAATTTTAGATACCATTGGTTTATTATCAAAAGTTTATAGATACGCAACCATTACTTATATTGGTGGTGGTTTTGGTAGTGGAATCCACAATATACTAGAGGCAGCAACTTATGGCATGCCTATATTAATTGGTCCAAAATATGATAAATTTAAAGAAGCAATAGAATTAATTGATAAAAAAGGATGTTTTGTAATTAACAATAAAAAAGATTTTATTGATAACATACGTTTTTTAAAAGACCCGAAATTGTTAAAAAATACAAGTGAAATAACACAAAACTATGTTAACGAGAATATTGGCGCAACTAAATGTATCTTAAGTTACATTAAAAAAAATATGACTAACTTTACAAACTAACTAAAAATAAAATGCAAGAAAAATTACAAGATTATTTTAGTGTTGTTTTCGAACCAAAATTATTAAAAGAAATCGAAAAATTTGGTGTTTTTAAAGCCATTAAAGAAAATGAACTTTTAATTGATGTTGGCGGAAGCATCACCCACATTCCACTTTTATTAAACGGAGCAATAAAAATAGTACGTGAAGATGATAATGGCGATGAAATTGTATTATATTTCTTAGAAAGAGGAGATACATGTGCTATTTCTTTTGTGAATTGTTTAAACTATAACAAATCGGGTAATAGCAAATTAAATTATAGTAAATCTAAAGTTAGAGGCGTTGCCGAAAAAGATTCTGAAGCAATATTTTTACCAGTAGCAAAACTTTCGGAATGGCTAGAAAAATATCAAACTTGGCGCGTTTTTGTTATTGAAAGTTATAGCGAAAGATTAAACGAAATGATTGAGGCAATTGACACCTTAGCATTTATGCGAATGGATCAACGATTGTTAAAATACTTACAAGACAAAGTAAAAATAATGCGAGAAACAACTTTAAGGGCAACACATCTTCAAATTGCATTAGATTTAAATACCTCTAGAGTTGTTGTTTCTAGACTTTTAAAACAATTAGAAAACGAAGG
>CAYQTF010000185.1:0-4572 GCA_964420345.1 uncultured Flavobacteriaceae bacterium | reverse complement strand
ATTTTACACGAACTTTACACTTCATTATATATAAAACATTGAAACGATTTTATATATAATCGTTGTAGAGCATAAAAAATGAACCCTGAATTTAAAAATTGAACGCATAATTAGAAATATTCAACAATGAAAAATAAATATTTAATAATCGTAGTGGTATTAATTGCTCTAATCACAAGTTGTGATAAAAATGATGATAATGATGAACAAGAAACTAATACTCTTGTCACTTTTGTAAATATTGAAAAAAGTGCTTTATATGGCGCTGGAACAGAAGGGATTTCTTCATCTAATTTAGTGATTACAAATAATACTGATTGGCAAAATTTAATTACTCAAATGAATTCTGTTAATAATGTTTCGGATAATTTTGTTGAAATAGATATTGATTTCAATGAATATATGTTGATTGTAATAATTCTTGACGTCAAAGGTAATGGTTGGGAAGTTGAAATTATTGAAATTATTGAAACAGCATCTGAATTAATTGTATCAAAGCAAGAAACTGAATTTTTAACATTAGTCATTACTCAACCTTTCCACATTGTTAAAATTCCAAAAAGTGATAAATCAGTGATTTTTCAATAAATGTTTAATCGAAAAAAAGTTTGAACAAGAAGTAAAAATGTTTAATTGAATAATATATATTACTGATAAAAAAACACGCTACAACAATCTGTTTTTAATGGTTCTAATTGCTAAATCCAAAGTTAAGTACTTTAAATTAAGTCTGGTGCATAAACGAAAGTTTAGTAGTTTCAACATGTTATTAACCATGTAAATAACCAAAGGTAAACAAATTTACTTCAATATAGAATAGTTATGCCTTACTAACAAGGTTTCAACTATAATACAACTTAAAACCCTTCAAAAACTCCCAAACCAAAAAGAGCAAAATCGTATTTTACAGGATCTTTTGAATCTAATAATCTTAAGTTTGTATCTAATTCTTGTAATGCTTTCCAATCGTTTTGTTTTCGGTTTAACAAACCTAATTTTCTACCAACATTACCAGAATGCACATCTAAAGGGCAAGATAATACACTTGGCGAAATGGTTTTCCAAATACCAAAATCTACGCCTTTATTATCGTTTCTAACCATCCAACGCAAATACATATTTATGCGTTTTGCGGCAGAACCTTTTATTGGGTCAGAAACATGTTTGGTTGTTCTTAATGGATGCTCAATTTCAAAAAACGCTTTTTTAAATTCATGAATGCTATTTTTAACAGAATTATCTTTAATATGTTTAGAAAATATTTCTTCTAATCCGTTATGATTTTGATAGATGTTTTGTAATGATTTTATAAAATATTTAAAATCTATTAGGTTAAATGTTCTGTGTACAAAATGAGTAGATTCTAAATCTTTTTCTTGATGATTTAAAATAAAATCATAAGGTGAATTATCTAACAATTCCATCATTTTGTGTGCGTTTTTGATAATCATTTGGCGTTTTCCCCAAGCAATAGTTGCGGTTAAAAAACCAGCAATTTCAATATCTTCTTTTTTTGTAAATAAATGCGGAATCTGAATTGGATCAGACTCAATAAATTTTGGTTGATTGTATTGTTCTACTTTTTCGTTTAGAAATTGTTTTAGTTCTTTTTTAGTCACAGATTTTTTTTTACGGATTTTTTAGAACCACAAAAGGCACGAAAGTTCACATAATACTTTTGTTTTCTTTTGTGCCTTTTGTGGTTATTTTTTATGGTGCAGGATTAGGTTGACTCTTAAAAACATTTTCAATGTCTTGTAAAACTTCTTCCGATAAGGAAATGTTTATACTTTCTATATTCTCTTTTAATTGTGTCAAGTTTGTTGCACCAACAATATTACTTGTTAAAAAAGGTTGTTGATTGATAAATGCTAAACTCATTTGGGTTAAACTTAAATCGTATTTTTTAGCAACTTCGGCGTATTTAATAACTGCATTATCTACTTCTTTGCTATTATACCTTGCCATTTGAGGGAATAGTGCCACACGAGAATTTGGGTGTTTTTTACCCTCTAAAAATTTACCTGTTAAATGACCAAATGCCAATGGCGAATATGCCAATAAACCAACATTTTTCTTAATGGAAATTTCTGCATTGCCAATTTCAAAAGTTCGGTTTAGTAAATTATATGGATTTTGAATGGTTATTGGTTGTGCTAAACTCTTTTCTTTTGCTTCTTCTAAATAACGTAGTATTCCGTAAGGAGTTTCATTAGACAAACCATAATGTCTAATTTTACCTTGTTTTATAAAATTATTTAGAGTTTCAACAACTTCAGCAAAATTTTCTTTCCATTGATGATCGTTATGCTTATAGTTTCTAATACCAAAACAATTGGTTGCTCTTTCTGGCCAATGTAATTGGTATAAATCAATATAATCCGTTTGTAATCTTTTTAGATTTTTATCAATGGTTTCGGTTAGGGTGTTTTTATTGAAATCAAGATTTTCTCTAATGTATTTTAATCCGCTAGATGGACCTGTTATTTTAGTTGCTAAAATTATTTTGTCTCTATTGCCTTTTGCTAACCACGAACCAATTATTCTTTCTGTACTGCCTTGTGTTTCTTTGCTTCCTGGTACCGAATACATTTCGGCTGTATCTACAAAATTTACGCCTTTATCTAATGCATAATCTAACTGTTCGTGACCTTCTTTTTCGGTGTTTTGTTCACCAAAAGTCATTGTGCCAAGGCAAATTTTAGAGATTTTTATTTTTGTGTTTGGTAAGTTTGTATATTTCATTTGAGTAATATTAATAATTACTTTTGCAAGTTAGAAGTTTTCTTTTTTATTTACAAAAAAAACCATCAACAAAACTGCTGATGGTCTAATATTATTTTTAAATTTTAATTTTTACTCTACAATTTCATATCCTAGAACGTCTGGATTTTGTATTACAAACTGAGTTCTACGATTTTGTTGATGCTCATCATCCGAACATTTTACACCATTAGAACAATGGTTTGCAATTTGAGTTTCACCGTAACCTTTTGCCGTTATTCTATTAGCATCAATACCATGTGCAATAATATATTTAACTGTTGAGTCTGCTCTTCTAGAAGATAAACCCATATTATAATTGTCCTTACCTCTAACATCGGTATGCGAACCGCCTTCAATTATTAGTGCTGGATATTTGTTCATAATAGCCACTACTTTATCTAATTCATAAGCAGCATCTGTTCTAATGTTAGACTTATCAAAGTCAAAATAAATAGGATTAATATTTACGATTATTTTTCTTGTAACAACATCAACTGCAACTTCTACTGGTTCTAAATCTAAATTCAAACTTAATGTTGCATCAGGATTATTTTCTGTTGAAAAAGTTTCTTCATCTTTTTCGTGTTTTTCTTTTGCTCCAATAACTTTATAACTAGAATCACAAGCCACTATAAAACTAAAATTACCACTATTATTAGTTATTTTAGTTTCTATTTCATTATCATCTTTATCAAATAAAACTACTATCGCATTAGATATTGCTTCTCCAGTTTTTTTATCTTTCACAACTCCTGTTACAGTTTGATTACATTCAATATTTAAAGGTGGTGATGCTGTAAAGTGATATATATCATCATCTCCTTTTCCATTTTTTCTATTTGAAGAAAAATATCCTGCATGCACATCATTTTTTAATATATAACCAAAGTCATCAAATTCACTATTTACTGGCGCTCCTAAATGTAATGCGTCAGAAATTGATTTTTCATAAATTTTAGTTGCGTAAACATCTAAACCTCCTAAACCATCTTTTCTGCTATCCGATGAAAAATACAAAACATTTTCGCTATCTATATAAGGAAACATTTCTTTACCTAATGTATTAATTTTTCTACCTAAATTTCTTGGTATCCCATAAGTACCGTCCGATGCAATATCTACAACAAATATATCGGTTCCACCATAGTTTCCCGGCATGTCTGATGTAAAGTATAGTTTTGTACCGTCTTTATTAATTGAAGGATGACCAACAGAATAATTTTCATTATTAAACGGCATAGACTCAATATCTGTCCATGATCCTTCAGGTGAAACAGATGCTTTATATATTGCAAGGTTTGTAATACCATCTTCATCTTTACCTAACGTTCTATTTAAAAAATTGTTTCTAGAAAAATAAACAGTTTTTTGATCTGGTGTAAATGTAACTGATGATTCGTGAAATTTAGTATTTAAATCAGATCCAAAATGCTTAATATCAGATATGGTTCCATCATCATTAATAGTTCCTTCATATAAATCTAAAAAAGGTTGCCCATTTTCTTTCCATTTTGCTTTTAACATACCGTCTTTTCTAGAAGAAGAAAAAATGATTTTATTATCTCCATAAAATGTAGTTCCGAAATCGGAATTTTTTGAATTCGAATCTAAATTTTCAACAGTATAATTTCCTGCTGTAGTTTGGGAAAATAAAAAACTCGAAACTAAAAATAATGCTAAAATTAATATATTTTTCATGTTAATGCTTTTTTAAGTTACTAATTGTTTTTTAGAAAAATCTAGGTGATTTCAAGTTTTTACGAGATAAATTTACATCGTATTGTAAAAATAGTTCATGTGAACCGC
>CAYQTF010000184.1:0-4599 GCA_964420345.1 uncultured Flavobacteriaceae bacterium | reverse complement strand
TCAGTAGTCAGTAGTCAGTAGTCAGTAGTCAGTAGTCAGTAGTCAAAATAAAAAATTAAAACTTTAAAAAATTAAAACTTTAAAAAATTAAAACTTTAAAACTTTAAAAAAAATGACACCAAAAATAGTATTCATAATAATAATTGTCTTTTTACTTATTAATTTTTTAATAGATACAATTTTAGATTATTTAAATGCGAAACATTTTGATGATGAAATTCCGTTTGAATTAAAAGATGTATATGATGAAAAAGAGTACAAAAAATCACAAGAGTACAAAAAAGAAAATGAACGGTTTTCTAATTATTCTGGTTTGTTTTCTTTAGGATTGACCTTAGCATTTTTCTTTTTTAAAGGTTTTGCCTTTGTTGATAATTATGTTAGACAATTTACCAATAATGAGATGTTTGTTAGTTTGTTATTCTTTGGTATTATTATGCTAGGTAGCGATATTATTACCACGCCATTTTCATACTATAAAACTTTTGTAATTGAAGAAAAATACGGATTTAACAAAAGCAGTAAAAAACTATTTTGGTTAGACAAATTAAAAGGATTGTTATTAACTATTGTACTTGGTGGTTTAATATTAACTTTAATCATTTGGTTTTATCAAAAAACAGGAACTTCATTTTGGTTATACACTTGGTTATTTGTCGCAGTATTTTCTGTTTTTATGACACTCTTCTACTCTAGTTTAATTGTCCCATTATTTAATAAACAATCACCTTTAGAAGAAGGAGAATTAAAAACAGCAATTGATAATTTTGCTCAAAAAGTTGGTTTTAAATTAGATAATATTTTTGTAATTGATGGCTCTAAACGTTCTACAAAAGCAAATGCTTATTTTTCTGGATTCGGAACAAAAAAAAGAATTGTTCTGTATGATACCTTAATAAACGATTTAGAAACTAACGAAATTGTTGGCGTATTAGCACATGAAATCGGTCATTATAAAAAGAAACATGTATTTGTTAATATGCTGTTATCTATTTTATTAACTGGTTTTACACTTTTCATATTATCCTTATTTATTAATAATAGTTTATTGTCTGAGGCGCTATCTGTTTCTAAACCAAGTTTTCATATTGGTTTAATTGCTTTCGGTGTTTTATATACACCAATTTCGGAAATAACGAGTTTGTTTATGAATATTCTCTCTAGAAAATTTGAGTACCAAGCAGATAATTATGCCAAAGAAAATTTTGATGGCGAAGCATTAATTTCTTCCTTAAAAAAATTATCAAAAAATAGTTTAAGCAATTTAACACCACATAAATGGTATGTTTTTTGGCATTATTCTCATCCTACTTTATTAGAACGAGTTTTAAATTTAAAGACACTAGCATTGCGTTATAAATCAAAGATACTTAATTGATTAGGAGTATCGTTTTGACTATTTAATGTATCATTGTTAAATAGTTGATTTATAGATGTTTTATCAAACGAAGATATACTAATAATTTGTAATATTTCGTAGATAGTTTTATCTAAATTCAATTTTCTTTTAGCATATACTATAATTAAATATGATGAGATTGCTATCCAAATTTGAGTTTTGACTGCATTTTAAGAATGACCCCAAAATGATTTTATTTTTAAATGCTGTTTTATCCATTTAAATAAATATTATCACATAAAACGGGTATAATTCAATAATTATAGTATTTTTGCCAACTCTTAACCAACCGCTGACGAAAATCGTGAATGTTGCTTTCGAAAACCCATGAAAAACAATAAAAATGGATTTATTAAAATTTGCAAAAGACGAATTCGGTACTAAAAACGAATTGCCAAAATTTAAAGCAGGTGATACAATTACTGTATATTTTGAAATTAAAGAAGGTAAAAAAGTAAGAACACAGTTTTATAGAGGTGTTGTTATACAACGTAAAGGTAGCGGTAATACCGAAACATTTACTATTAGAAAAATGTCTGGGACTGTTGGTGTAGAAAGAATCTTCCCGGTAAATTTACCTGCTATTCAGAAAATTGAAGTTAACAAAAGAGGAAAAGTGCGTAGAGCACGTATTTACTACTTTAGAGGTCTTACTGGTAAAAAAGCAAGAATTAAAGAAAAAAGACATTAGTATTTTTTCTAACAAAATAAAAAAACTCATTAAATTTAATGAGTTTTTTTTATGCCTGAAAATTATATAACTTTGGCTCTATGTCGTTTATAGTGAGTAGCATTATGTTTTTAATATTGATGAAATGTAACAAAAACCAAAATCAAGTTCCAAATCCCAAATAAACCCCAACATCTAAATATCAAAATACAAACAAAGCCTTACATTATATCAAAAATTAATAATAATAATAATAAACAAATTTAATGTTTGATTTTTGAAAAATTGTTTTTTGTTTTTTATTTAGGATTTGAAACTTGATTTTTAGAATTTAAAATAATACCCACTATAAACAACATAGAACCTTAACTTTTCATTTTTAGATATACTTTAAACTATATTAATACTACCTAACTATACTTCTATCAAAATATTTGAATACTATCTAGTTAACAAATAATTATAAATTTAGTATTCAATAGAAAACAATAAAATCAAATCATTCGTATATTTGCCACAAAGCAATACCAATGAAAAAAACACTAACAACATTTTTTATAATTTTCACATTTCAAATTATTACAGCACAAATTGTAATTAATGAAGTAGATTCAGACACGCCAAGTACAGACACTAAAGAATTTATCGAATTAAAATCAGATACTCCGAATTTCTCCTTAAATGGTTTTGTGGTAGTCTTATTTAACGGTTCTACTAGCGGTGGAAATAGTAGTTATTATAGTATTGATTTAGATGGTTTTACTACAGATATTAACGGTTTGTTGTTAATTGGTAGTAATGATGTATCGCCAGTGCCACAATTAATTATTCCTACATCTGTTATTCAAAATGGCGCAGATGCAGTTGCTGTATATTTAGGGAATGATTTTGATTTCTTAGACGGTACATTGGCAACTACTACAAATTTAATCGATGCATTAATGTATGATACTGACGATGCTGATGATGTAGATTTAATGGCATTACTAGGTGTAACTGTTCAAACTAATGAGAATGAAAACGGAAATAAAACAACAGAATCGGTACAACGCAATAATGATGGCACTTATTTTGTTGGACCGCCAACACCAAGACAATTAAATGATGGCACAGGTATCGTTTTAAACGGAATCGGTTTTACAACAACACAAACACAATATAATGAAGGTGAATCGTTTACGATAGAATTCGAAACAGAACAAAATGTAACAATACCATTAACAATCAATATTTCATTAGACAACGAAGGTTTTGATACAAGCGACTTTACAGGTAGCACTAACCTAACTATTCCGATAGGTGAAAATACGGTTGAAACAACCATTACTTTAACAGATGACATACTTGATGAAGGTGATGAAGTATTAATCATAACATTAAATAGTTTACCATCTGAATATTTAATATTAAATAATAATTTAGAAATACGAGTTGTAGATAACGATTTTCAAATTGCAGATTGGGGAACGCCGCTAAACCCAACATATAATTTCGTTACAAGTACACAACCAAATAACTACTATGATAGTTTAAATAATTTAACAGATATTGATTTAAGACAAGCGTTGCAAGACATTGTAGCAGAAGAGTTTGTGGTTAGAGAACACACCTATGCCGATATTATAGAAATCTTAAGACAAGCAGATCAAAACCCAGCAAATAGCAACCAAGTTTGGCTTACTTATACAGAACAAGGAAGACCAAAATTAGATTACCAAACTAGTTCAAATAGTGTTGGTAAATGGAATCGTGAACATACTTACCCTAGATCACGAGGCGGTTTTAATAGTATTGAACAAGATGATATCGCAGATGGCATAAATGTCTATTGGGAAACTCATGCCGATTCTTTACGTCATGCAAATTCTGATGCACACGCTATAAGAGCAACAGATGGTCCTGAAAATAGTAGTCGTGGCAATCAACATTATGGACAATATAATGGTCCAAATGGTAATTTAGGTAGTTTTAAAGGCGATGTTGCTAGAAGTGTATTGTATTTAGAAATACGATATAACGGACTAGAAGTTGTAAACGGGTTTCCTGATATTACAGGTCAATTAGGTGATTTAGAAACTTTATTAGATTGGCATAGAAACGATCCGCCAGATGATTTTGAAATGAATCGCAATAATATTATTTACAATTGGCAAATTAATAGAAATCCGTTTATTGACCAACCCGATTTAGTGGAATATATTTGGGGAAATAATGTAGGTGATACTTGGTTTCAGACAGCAAGTGTTTCAGATGCGTATTTGTCTAAAATTTCTGTATTTCCGAATCCAACACAAAATAAAATAACTTTGCAAGGAATCTCGAAACCAACCAAAGTAACAATGTTTTCCATAGATGGAAAAGAATTACTATTAAAAATTATCTATGAAGATACTAGTTTAAACCTAAACTTTGCAAGTGGTATTTATTTTATGAAACTTAGTTCTGAAGAAAGTTCTGTTGTTAGAAAAATTATTATCACCAATTAAACTAAACAACCACAAAAGACACAAAAGAACACATAAGGTTTTTG
>CAYQTF010000183.1:0-4620 GCA_964420345.1 uncultured Flavobacteriaceae bacterium | reverse complement strand
AACAATCCAAACGGATTTAACGTAGCAATTTCTCAAGGACCAGATCCTGTAAATGACGGTTGGCATGTTTATACAACTGGTTTTGGTACTGGTAGTTTTCCAGATTACACTAAATTCTCTATCTGGAGCGATGGTTATTACGTAAGTGCTAATATTGGCGCTACAAATAGACTCTTTGTTGTAGAAAGAGATGAAATGTTAAATGGTAATGCAGCGCAATTTGTAGCATTGCCTTTGCCTGGTATTGCAACTAGTGGGTTTTATAGTCCACAAGTTTTTAACGTTGGTAATGCAACTTTGCCAGCAAATGGTAATGCAACAGTTGTATATATGCAAGATGATGCTTGGTTAGGCGTATCACAAGATCACTTAAAGTTATGGACTATAAATGTAAATTGGAATAACACTGCAAACTCTACTATTTCAACTGCACAACAAATAAATACAGCTGCTTTTACTGGGGTTTTTGATAATGGAAGCTTTTCAAACTTACCACAACCTGGTGGTTCATCAGTAGATGCTCTACAAGCAACTATTATGAATCAAGCACAATTTAGAAAGTTCCCAACCCATAACTCTGCTGTTTTTAATTTTGTAGTTGATGTTGCAGCAGGTTCTGCTAAAAGAGCAGGAGTAAGGTGGTACGAATTAAGACAAATAAACGATAGCGCTCCATGGACACTATTTCAAGAAGGAACTTATACTGCACCAAATAACAAGCATGCTTGGGCAGCAAGTATGGCAATGGATAGCGAAGGTAATATTGGCATGGGTTATACTTCTATGGGCGGAAATTCTAACCAACGAATTGCAATTAATTATACAGGTAGATTTAATGGTGATGCTTCTGGAACAATGACCGTTGCAGAAGAGTTAATTGCCCAAGGTTCTGCAAATAATCCTTCAACAAGATATGCAGATTATACACATTTAACTATAGATCCATCCGATGACAAAACGTTTTGGCATATAGCCGAATATTTTGATTCCGCTAGAAAAGATGTCGTTGGTGTATTTAAAATAGCAACGGATAATACCATAGATGTAGGTGTTACAAATATAACTTCTCCAACCAATGGTGCATTAACCAATGTAGAACAAGTAACAATAACAATAAATAATTTTGGGTCTTCTACACAAACAAATATACCTTTAACCTTAGTAGTTGATGGCAACACTATAGCAAATGAAGTTTTTAGTGGTTCGATAGCTGCTTCAAGTTTCGTAAACTATACTTTTACTGCAACAGCAGATTTATCAACAATAGGTCAAACATATACTATTATAGCATCCACAAGTTTAGTTGGTGATGAAAATAATGGAAACAACAGTACAACTGTAAATGTTACTAATGAACTAACTCTTTGTATTCCTGAAGCATTAACAGGTTGTAATGTAGACGGAATTAAGCAATTTGTATTAAACACTATTAATGTAGATAATGGCAATAGTGGTTGTAATACAGAAGGCGGAAGTGGTATTGCAGGTTATGCAGATAGAAGAAATCTGATTACTAGTTTAAATAGAGATACTGGTAACTATACCATGCAAGTACAGATGAATTGGACTGCAGGAATTAATGGTGCTGAAAAATTATCTGCATGGATAGACTTTAATGATAATGGTGTTTTTGAAGCAGGAGAACATTTAATCTCTGGTGCAAGTTTCTCTGTTGCGAATGCTTTAGTAAATTTTACATTAACAATTCCTAATAACGCAAACCTTGGCAATCATATTTTAAGAGTAAGAGTAATTGATACTACAGCAGCTCCAAGCGATATTGATGATCCATGTGCAGATTATCAATTTGGAGAAACGCATGATTATACGGTTACTATTATTGAGGATATTATTGCCTGTCCAGATCCATCTAACTTAAATGCAACAGGTATTACACAAACAACCGCTAATTTGAGTTGGCAAGAAAATGGTACTGCTATATCTTGGAATATTGAAGGCGGTTTACAAAACTTTGCGCCATCTGGCACTCCTACAAATATAGGCGTTACAAATCCGTTTAATGCAATTAGTCTAAACGAAAATACCGCTTACGATTATTATGTACAAGCAGATTGTACTAATGGTAATTTTAGTAATTGGGTTGGTCCTTTTACTTTTACAACACTAAACCCTTTGTCTCTAAATAATGAAATTGATGGCGCTATTTTGGTTACTTGTAACTCCATAACTTCTGGTACTACGGTTGGCGCAACTCAAGGTATAGATGAATCTATTTTTTGTGGAACATCAGTTAGTGCGCCAGGTGTTTGGTACTCATTTATAGGTACAGGTGATTTTGTAAATATAGATCTCTGTGATGCGCCATATGATTCCAAGATTAATATTTATACTGGTACTTCTGCTAATTTAACTTGTGTAGTTGGTGAAGATGATGATTCCGTAAACTGTTCTTCAGGTGGTTTTGATCCATATGTAGATTTTGAATCTATTGCAGGTGTAACTTATTTAATACTAATTAACGGATTTAATGATGATATTGGTACTTTTAATTTAACAGTTACATGCTCACCTTGTGAAATAGTACCTACTACTTGGAATGGTTCTGCTTGGAGCGATGGGACACCTACTACAACTAAAGCAGCAATTATTAACGGTTTATATAATACCACAGATGATGGTAATTTAAATGTTTGTACTTTAGAAGTTACCTCAAACGGGATATTAGAAATTGAAGCTAATGAATACGCAAACATAAAAAACAGTATTGTTAATGAAGGAAGTATTGTAATCGAACCAACAGGTTCTTTAGTTCAAATTAATGACATGTCGACTGTAACAGGTACTAATGGTATATACAACACAAAAATACAGACAACACCATTACAAGACTCAAACAGATTTACTTATTTCTCATCACCAACAACTAATGAAACTTTAAATATTTTCAGTTCTTGGGCAAATACAAATAGATTGTTTCATTTTGATAATGCAAACCAATCTTGGGAATTTGCAACAATTTCTACAGTAATGAGTTCAGGAAAAGGATATGCTATTCAAGGTGATTCTTCAAACACATATCCAATCACACCAATTACAGAATTTGAAGAACCATTTAACAATGGTTTAATTATACAACCAATATATATGGATGTAGGGAATGTAGAAACTGGTGGTGCAAATGATGATAGTAACCTTATTGGTAACCCGTATCCATCAGCAATTAATGCAGACGCATTTTTAACTGCGAATACAAATATTGATGCACTTTATTTTTGGACACATGCAAGTGCTCCAGTAGGTGGCGTTTTACCAATATCAGATTATGCTATTTGGACAATGGGTACAGGTACTTTAGGTAAAACAGTTAACATCGCCTCTGGTCAAGGTTTCTTCGCTACTGCAAACGCTAATGGAACTGTTGAATTTAATAATGCATTGCGTACTACTTCTGGCAATAACGATTTTAGATATACAGAAAGTGATAAAATTTGGCTTAATCTTACAAATACAGAATCAAATACATATAACCAAATAGCATTAACTTTTAGTGAAAATGGTTCTGATGATTACGATCATCAATATGAGGCATTAGTTTATGGAGATAATTCCACTTCTAATTTCTATTCTTTAGGTAGCGAAGGAGAATATTTTGCAATTCAAGCAAAAGCACCATTTAATTCAGATACTAATATACCTTTAGGGTTTGTTGTAAATAATAACAATGCAACTTCTACAATGAAAATCAGCATTGATCATTTAGAGAATTTTGAAGACACTAACGTGTTTCTAAAAGACAATGTATTAGATATTGTATATGATTTAAGTGCAAATGATTACGAATTTATTATTACCGAAAACACAACAGTTAATGACAGGTTTGAATTAATTTTTGATAGAGCAGCTTTAGTAACTGAAGATTTTATAACTAATGATACACTTGTAATAATAAACAAAACAAAACATAGTATCGCAATTAAGATGTTAGATGGCAGTATTATTTCGAATATTAAGGCATACGATTTATTAGGAAAATTAATTATAAACTACAATGCAGATAAGAATGATTTTATACTAAACACAAAAATAAATGAAGGCACAGTACTTTTCTTTAAAGCAACTATAGAAAATGGTCAAACTTTATCTAAAAAATTTATTAAACTATAGTTTCAATATGTTAAAAAAAGCGTGTTTTAAAACACGCTTTTTTTTGCATTAAATTGGGTCACATATAAAAGTAGGGGATTAATAACCTTTTAATTTAAAAAGCAATAACTTATTAGTAGTGATTTTAAGTTTTAATATATTGATATTGACTCAACATATTTAGTTTTCTTAGTTTAAATGACATCGAATTACAAAAATATGTGCTGTCTAATCAGTAAGTATTTTAAAATAATTTGGCTTTATTCTAATAAATGACTGTTTTATAGTAGGTTTAATCGAATACGGTTCAAATTGAATGATTGAGTCATAAGAAATTGCACATAAAACATTAAATATGAATAACATAGCGTTTCAGTCGTAATTTAGAATAAAGCCATTAATTTTATTATCTAATTTTTAAGGGTTGTGGTTTACTTGTTTTTGGTTTTTGAAGTAATAGATTTAAATGGGTCACATATAAAAGTTGGGGATTAATGTTATTTTTGTTTTCAAAAA
>CAYQTF010000182.1:0-4642 GCA_964420345.1 uncultured Flavobacteriaceae bacterium | reverse complement strand
AAAACCTGTGAGGTTTTTTTTATAAACAAATAATTAACTTAAATACAATATAATATGAGTACACTTACAAAATACAAATTTGAAGGTACAGAAATGAATAATCAGTTATTAATGGGTCATCCATCTGGTTTATTTATTCTGTTTTTTACCGAAATGTGGGAGCGTTTTTCGTATTACGGAATGCGTGCCTTATTAGTAATGTTTTTAATTTCCGCCTTTGATGATGGCGGTTGGGCTTGGACTCGTGAAGAAGCTTTAGGTTTATATGGTACTTATACCATGTTAGTTTATTTTACACCTATTATTGGTGGTATTTTAGCAGATAGGGTTTTAGGTTACCGTAACGCTGTTGCAATAGGTGCGTTATTAATGACGCTTGGTCATGCATCAATGGCTTTTAATACACCTTGGGGTTTATATGTTGGTATAGGTTTATTAATTGCAGGTAACGGGTTTTTTAAACCAAATATTACCTCAATAATTAATGGTGTATATAAAAATGCTCAAGAAAAGAAAGATGGTGCTTTTACCATATTTTATATGGGCGTAAATGCAGGTGCTTTTTTAGGTATTATGCTTTGTGGTTATGTTGGTGAAACTTATGGATGGCATTATGGATTTGGTCTTGCTGGTATTTTTATGTTTTTAGGAATGTTACAATTCTGGTTTGCACAAGGTATATTTGGTAAAGTTGGTCTAAAACCATCTAAAGTAGATGATTTGTCTGATGCAATTGAAAATGAGGCTATAAAAAGTTACGATGATGTGCCTGCAAATGTGCAAAGAGATCGTTATATTGTGGTTGGTATTTTAGCGTTTTTTACCATTTTCTTTTGGGCATCTTTTGAACAAGCAGGTGGTTCTATGACAATTTTTGCTAAAGATTATACAAATAGAATATTAGAAGGTAGTGCTGCAAATATTTTTAGAATATCAAACACTATTCTTACCATTGTGCCTTTAGTAATTATAACCTATGTATTATTTCAATTATTTAAAATAACCTTTAAAAAATATGCTTTATCAAATACTTTTCTAGGTATTAGTTTTGCTATTATTTGGTTTATAGTAATCGTAATGTTAAAAAATCAATTTAGTGCTACTTCAACAGAAATACCAGCATCTTGGTTTGGTATTTTAAATTCCTTTTTTATTATTGCATTTGCTCCATTATTTTCTAAAATATGGGAAAGTAAATATAATCCAGCAGCAACAATAAAATTCGGTGTTGGTTTAATATTGTTAGGTTTAGGGTTCTTAGTATTAGCTTATGGTGCTTCAGATATTCCTCAAGGAGCGAAAACAGCTTCGGTAAGTGTAATTTGGTTAATTTTAGCGTATTTGCTACATACTTTAGGTGAGCTTAGTTTGTCACCAGTAGGTTTGTCTTACGTGTCTAAATTAGTGCCAGGTAAAATGATTGCAATGATGTTTGGTCTTTGGTATATTGCAGTTGGTATGGGTAATAAATTAGCAGGAATGATGGGTGGAATGATTGATAAAATTACTGCGGAACACTCTATAAGTACTTTCTTTTTAATTTTTACATTTGTACCAATTATTGCAGGTTTTATGATAATGGCTTTAACACCTATTGTTAAAAAACTAATGCACGGCGTAAAATAAAAACAACAAAATAATAATATTTAAGTAAAGGCGTTTTAATAAAACGTCTTTACTTTTGTTAAAAAAGAAATATATCTGTAATTTCGGCACATAAATTGCAACTAACAATTTGAAAAACACATAAAATGAAAAAAATACTTATTACATTACTTTTTATAACTACTATAACAACTTACTCACAAGATGTAAAATGGTTAACTAGTTTTGACGAAGCAGCAAAATTATCTCAAAAAACAAAAAAACCAATTTTAGCAAACTTTACAGGGTCTGATTGGTGTGGTTACTGTATTAGATTAGATAAAACAGTTTTTAGTAAGCCAGAATTTGCAAAATGGGCAAAGAAAAATGTTGTTTTATTAGAAGTTGATTTCCCAAGAAAAACAAAATTATCTCCAAAACTAAAAAAACAAAATGCTGCTTTACAAAGAGCATTTGGTGTACGAGGTTATCCAACAGTTTGGTTATTTGAAGTTGGTGATGGCGATGATCCAAAAAAAGAATTAAATCCGTTAGGGAAAACTGGTTATGTAAAAGGTGGTGTTAAAAAATGGCTTAGTACTATAAATATTTATTTACCAAAATCTTAAAAATATTCCAATAAAAAAACCAACTTAAAAGTTGGTTTTTTTATTGGAATATTAATTAAAACTAAATATTATTTATCTTCTTTTAAAATATCAAATATTTTGGTTTCAAGTTCATCCATAAGTTCAGGGTTGTCTGCAATTAAACCTTTAACAGCATCTCTACCTTGACCTAGTTTTGTTTCGCCGTAACTAAACCACGAACCGCTTTTTTTAACAATATTGTGTTCTACAGCTAAATCTAAAATTTCCCCAACTTTAGAAATTCCTTTACCATACATAATATCAAATTCTGCTATCTGAAATGGTGGCGCAACTTTGTTTTTAACCACTCTTACTTTGGTTAAATTACCAATTACTTTATCGCCATCTTTAATTTGAGTTCTTCTTCTAATATCTAAACGAACTGAAGCATAAAATTTAAGTGCATTTCCACCAGTTGTAACTTCTGGGTTACCAAACATCACTCCAATTTTTTCACGTAACTGATTAATAAATATAACAGTACATTTTGTTTTACTAATTGTACCTGTTAATTTACGTAGTGCTTGTGACATTAAACGTGCATGTAAACCCATTTTAGAATCGCCCATTTCGCCATCAATTTCTGATTTTGGCGTTAATGCAGCAACAGAATCAATTACTAAAATATCTATAGCACCTGAACTGATTAAATTATCGGCTATTTCTAAAGCTTGTTCTCCATAATCTGGTTGTGAGATTACTAAATTATCGATATCTACTCCTAAATTTGCTGCATAAAAACGATCAAAAGCGTGTTCTGCATCAATAAATGCTGCAATGCCACCTGCTTTTTGTGCTTCGGCGATTGCATGAATTGCTAAGGTGGTTTTACCTGAAGATTCTGGTCCATAGATTTCGATAACTCTTCCTCTAGGATAACCGCCAACACCAAGTGCTAAATCTAAACCTAAGGATCCCGATGAAATTGCATCTATATCTACGTGAGCAACATCACCTAACTTCATTACAGCGCCTTTACCGTAACTTTTATCTAACTTGTCTAATGTAAGTTGTAATGCTTTTAATTTTGCTTCTTTTTCTTTGTCTGTTTTTGCCATAATATTCGTTTTTGTAGTTTGCTAAATTAAGTATTTTTATTTTAGTACTTAAAGTATTTATCCTAAAGTATCGGGAATAAGTGCCTAAAGTTTGATACTTTTAAATTATTAATACTGCAAATATAAAATGATGAAGTGACAACAGTATGTCAGCTAGTTTTTTTGACACGGATTTCACAGATTTTCACAGATTTAAAATCAAAGTTAATGAACCTCATCTAGATATTTAGATAATTTAAAGTCTTTAAAATGTTTAAAAGGTAAATTGGTGATTTTAAGTGTTTCTATTTTATCTAATCTAAATTCTCTAATGTCGTTTCTGAGATTACAATGTGCTATTAAAATCCAGTCGTTTTCTGTAAAATATAACGCTAATGGTTTTATGTTTCGTTTGGTAAGTTCGTTTTTATAAATAGATAGATATGTGATTTTTAATTCTGAAAAATTGGTAATTGCTATTTGAATTTTTGCTAGATAATTACTTTTTGGGTTTATTATGTATTTGTTATCTGCGCTAATTCGTTCTTCTAATAATTCAATTTTTTCTTTTTGCTGATTTCGTAATACTGCCTTTATTTTTATTAATGCGGAAGTATAGTTTTTAGATAAGGATTTTTCGTTTTTCTGCTGAACCAACTTGTCTGCTGTTATTAATGCGTTTGCTTCATCCTCAGTAAACATAACTGGTGGCAAACGATAACCTTCTACAATAAAGTAACCAATACCATTTTCTGAACCAATTGGTACGCCAGCTTCTTGTAATGATTTTATATCTCTGTAAACGGTTCTTAGGCTTATTTCGAATCGGTCTGCAATAGTTTGTGCGGTTACAATACGTTTAGATTGTAGTTGGGTTAAGATTGCTGTTATTCGGTTTATTCGTTTCATTGTTTGCAAAGATGGTGTTTTTTTAACACGGATTTTACAGATTTACACGGATTATTTTTGTGAAGTTTATGTAGTGATTTGCTAATGAATAATTGAAACACTGATAATAAGAATTAATATGGGTTTTTTTGATCTAGTCTTTTATTTTACAATTTATCTTTATAAGATCTAGAAAGTGGTAATTCGGTTTTATCAACTAAAATAATATTGGTGTTGTTTATTTGTTTTATAAAATTACGGTTTACTACATAGGATCTGTGACAACGTATAAAATTTGGTGGTAATTCTTCTATAATTTTATTTAATTTACCTCTTACAAAATGGTTTTTGCCATTGCTTAAAAAAATTTTTAAATAATGATCATCTGACTTTATGTAGGTTAAATCAGCAATATAAACTTTGGTTTTATCTTTTAATATAATGTGGTTTTTAATGACTATTTGTTTTAGTTCGTCTATTTTT
>CAYQTF010000181.1:0-4654 GCA_964420345.1 uncultured Flavobacteriaceae bacterium | reverse complement strand
AAATTTTTAAATGCCGGTCAAACTTGCGTAGCGCCAGATTATATTTTAGTTGCTAAAGAAATTGAAACGGAATTCTTAAACGCAATAAAATTTGAAATTGAGAAAAATTATCCTAAAAATAATATTTCCGAAAATTATAATAAAATTATTAATACATCTCACTTTAACCGTTTAACGGAATTAATTTCAAAAGAAAACATCTTTTTTGGCGGACAATTAAATAAGGAAAAACTATTTATTTCCCCAACAATTTTAACTAACATTTCTTTTAATGATAAAATTATGGAAAGCGAAATTTTCGGCCCAATTTTACCTGTAATTGCTTTTGATAATTTAGATAAAGTGATTTCAGAAATTAAACATAGACCCAAACCACTTGCCTGTTATATTTATGCTAATAATAAAAAAAGTGTGAATAAAATTTTACATGAATTGTCTTTTGGTTCTGGTGCAATTAACGAATCTGTAATGCAATTAAGTAATAGTAATTTACCTTTTGGTGGTGTTGGCGATAGCGGTATTGGTAGTTATCATGGCGAATTTGGTTTTAAAGCATTTAGTCATTTTAAGAGTATTTTATCTAAACCTACTTGGTTTGAATTAAATACTAAATATGCGCCTTATTCTAAGAAAAAATTAAGGTTGTTGAAACGTTTGTTGGAGTGATTGTTTTTATATTGAAAACTTAACCGCGAAGTTCGCAAAGTTTTACGCAAGGTTCGCAAAGGATTAAATTTACACTTTCAGACCTTCAAGGTTTTAAAAACCTTGAAGGTCTTGATTGTTAACGAAAATTATTACTTAATTGCCAATTTTTGTCATGTAGTAACTACAAATTATACTTAACACTGACCATAGCATATCTAGGTTGCACTATATATTCCGATGTAGATCGTGAGAAAACACTAAAAACATCTTCGTTGATACTTTTTACATCTAATAAATTTATTACAGATGCTTTAAATTCCCATGAAGAATTTTCTTTTTGATAATACAAATCGGCATTTAAAAAATCGTAAATGTTTTCTGTTTTATTTTCTAAATTTTTAAAACTATTGTATTTATAATCTGCCACTAAAATAAAATCTTTTAAAAACCCTATTTCCACATTGGCAAATGGTTGGTTTATTCTTGATTTATTACTGTCGAATTGGGTTATATTACTTTTAAAACCAGCTTCAAAATTTGGCCAATTTTTAAAATTTGTAGAAACACTTGCTTTATAACCAGTATTTATAGCTTCGGTAGCATCGTTAACAATATTACCTAAATTGTCGGTGGTTAACCTAATATTATTAGACAAACTGTAATTTCCGCTAAGACTTAATTTGTATTTTCCGTAACGTTTTGAAATACTTGCATTTGTAGATAAAATATCTTCTGGATTGTTTAGATTAAAAATGGAATTAATACGATCAACACCAATTAATTGTGATGCGTTTTTTATAACATCGTATTTTTTATTATAACTAATACTTGCACGAATATTAGTAAACGAAAAAGTATTAAAATTAAAATATCGCAAAGAATAATTATGATATAATGCATTTTCTAAATGGCTATTTCCTCTAGAAATGGAATTGTAGGAATTATATAAAACACCTTCTGCTAAATTATTAATATCGGTAAAATTAGTGGTTATACCATAATTAAAATTCAGACTTTCCGATCTTTTAATATTGAATTTTACCGTTAAATCTGGCAATAATTTTGTTGGTGTGTTTTTTACCGTATTTGATAATTGCACATTTTTTGAAGTATATTGATGTAAACTAATACCTGGTGTTACAATAAATTTACCTGTTTGCAATTTGTAATGTATGCCTAAAAAAATATCTGAAAAAACAAAATCTACAGCATTAATAAGATTAGATTCCGTAAAATTATTAATGGAATTATCTGCTAAAGTTTCAAAAATATTAGATTCTAAATGCTGTGAAGTTATGCTAGAACCGAAAGTGAAATTCAGGTTACTTTTATTATTTAGAATATAATAATAATCTATCGTTGCATCTAATTTACTAGTGGTTAATTCCTTTTTTTGTGACAAATCTACATTGGTGTTATTTATCGTGTTTATGATGGCATTAAACGGATTATCATTAGCAAAAGTATTATATAAAGGGTTGTTTTTTTCATACAAAAACTGACCAGCAAAAGAGAATATATTTTTATCGTTTAGCGTATAATATATATTTGCATTTTGATTGATAGAAATAGGTTCTTCGTCTTTATTACTAATAATATTAGACGTTGTATTTTGATTTGGTAACGGATTAAATATAACTCTATCTACTATATTTTTTTCTTCTAAACTCGATCCTTTAATTATTACATCATAATCTAATTGAAAATTTGTATTTGGTTTATAATTAGCAGATAATTTTAACAAACCTAAAGTATTGCCTTGTTTGGTTTGGTCTGCAATATTTTCATTGAACTCTATATTTTGTTCTATACCAAATTCATCTATTTGTGTAAAAGTATTTGTTCGTAAAGTATTGGTTATCATTTCGGTATTTGTATCTGAAAAAATAGCAAAACCACTAATATCAAATTTGCTATTTAACGCTTGGCTAAAATTAATGGCAGCAAATTTAGTATCGATTTCTTTTGCTTTATTATTTTTAAGAAAAGAAAAACCTAAACTGTTTGATGACATATTTAAACCACCACTTCTGCGCATTAAGTTTTCAAAACCACCAGAAAATTTAAAATAATCACGAAAAGTAAACGGTATTTCGCCAATATTATTGATATCGGTTATAATATTAATACTTTTTTTAGGACTGTAATAAAATAATTTTGGATGTGCTAAATAACGTGTTTCATTATCGCCTTCACCAATTCCTGCAGTTATTTCGCCAAACCAAAAATTCTTTTTTCCGTCTTTTAGTTTTATGTTTATGGCAACATTATCGCTATCATCGCCTAAACCTCGCATTTGTGATACTTCGTTATAATTTTTTAAAACTTCGATTTTTTTAATCGCATCGGCAGGTATATTTTTAGTTGCTAATTTGGTATCACCATCAAAAAAATCTTTTCCTTCTACCATTATTTTACTCACCACTTTTCCTTCAACTTCAATTTCGCCATCTTCATTTACTTCTACTCCAGGTAATTTTTTAAGTACATCGCCTAATTTTTTTTCTTTTCCTGAAGTGAACGAATCTGCATTATAAACTATAGTATCACCTTTTATGGTAACAGGCATTTCGTAGGTAATTTCTACTTCGTTTAGATTATTACTAGATTCGGTTAAGGTGAAATTTTTAATTGTTTCTTTATCGCCTAAAACCAAAATTTTAGTCTGCGAATCGAACCCTAAATAACTAATTTTTAACTGAATAGTACCAGGTTTTGAAATTTTTATTTTGTAATTTCCCTTAGCATCTGTAATGGAATAACCTTCTAAAGAATTGTCTTCTGTATTCATAGCAATGACATTTGCCATTTCTAACGAATTGCCTTTATCATCTTTAACAACACCTTTAATGGTAATTTGTGAAAATGAAATTGAGGTAAATAATAAGGCTATAATTAGGATTGATTGTTTCATTTTTATTTTTTTGCACGCAGATTTCACAGATTTCTGCAGATTTTTTTATGTGATTTTTCTTTAAGTATTAAAAACTATTTTTAAACTTATCAATATCTTAATTCTTTTTCGGATGCAGTTTTATAAAAAATCTAACTCTGCGAAATCTGTGAAAATCTGCGTGCAACATTTATCCACGATGTCTAAAACCACGTTGATCCCCTTTTTTACGATTGTTTCTAAATTGCTCACGTCTTTCTTTCATTTTCTTTTCTGCTATTGCATCGTATTCTTTTTGTGTTACTATTTTGCCTTTTTTGGGTGCTTCGATAGTAATTTTCCCTTTAGGGTTCATTACTATTTTATTACATAATATAATTAAATTACCAGCATTAACTTCTAAAATTAAACCTGGCAAACCGTAATAATCTGCTGGCCCTTGATTTACAGGTATTTCTGGTGTATACCAGGCAGTTATTTGAGTTAGTTTTGGCTCTTTTACTACAGAATCTTTTTTAGATTCTTCTTTCTTTTTATCTTTAGAAAATCTTCTAAACCTATTTGCACCTTGCCGTTTTAATTCTCTCATTGCTGTTGCTTTAAAACATAAATGATTTCCTATTTGTTTGGTTTCCTTTTCTAATTTCCAATCTAAAGATTTTAAATCATCTTTTATTAAAAATATTTTTCCGAATAATTCTTTTTTCTTAGTGTAATTATCTTCTTTAATATTTTTATATAAGATGCCTTCAGAAAATCGGTGACGCATAAAATCATTTTTACCAGGTTGACTTAAAATCTCTTCTTCTTTATATATAGAAGCCGATTTGTCAAAATTTAAAACATAGGTTTTTTCCATCATACGTTTCATCATTTTCTCTATGAATACCTTTCGATCATTATCCATTTTTAAAGTATCTAAACGCTTTTGAACTGCTTCATCTACTTTTATTTTTGTTTGATAGGTTGCTTGACCTTGGAAATTTTGAGCATTAAAATTAATAGTAACGCATAATAAAAGGATACTTATGTAAATGGTTTTCATTGTGTTATTTTTAGTAGATTCTATAATCTTATTTGACTTGCTAATCTACTAAAGGTTTAATTAATTTA
>CAYQTF010000180.1:0-4657 GCA_964420345.1 uncultured Flavobacteriaceae bacterium | reverse complement strand
CGAAACTTCGGGACTATTATTAGGTTCAGGGCTTGCCCTGAAGTTTAATACCTTTTATTTCTGTTTTAACTCAAGCACAAACTTGAAGTAATTTAAACGTATAATAAAAAAGTAGGCAAATATTAATCTTCGTCTTCTTCAAAAGTAATGTGATTGTATGCACCAATATCAGTTGGCGCTATTCTATCGGTGCCGATAATATCTTTTTGTAATATTAAATCTGTTCCTATTATGGTAAAATCTGCCATACCATTTGCTACAGAATCATCACCAATTCTTAAATCGGTTGCGCCATCATTAGCATTGGTGTTTTTAAAGTCTGCATTTTGATTTAATAAAACATTTTCATATAAAGAAACATCCGTCATATTATATAACGGATCATCTGTAAACTGATTCGAAACATCATCAAATTTTAATAAACAATTTTTAAATTTAAAATCAAAAGCGTTTCCTGATTCTCCTTTTTCTAAACCGATTTCTATATTTTGATTTCCGTCAATAATACAATTGGTGAAATTTGCTATTAAATCCTTTTCAATTATATTTCCACCTGCATCTTGCCCTAAATTAGTTAAAAATACGGTTGGTGTTTGCCTATTAGAATTACGCCAATAGTTACCAAATGTTGTGTGTATGAAATTATAAGTTCCACCTAAAATTGTTCCGAATGACGATAAACCATTATTACCAACAACTAAATTCTTTGCAGTTATTTTTGCTTCTCTACCAAGTATTCCGTAACTGGTTGTGTTATAAATTTGTAAGTTATTTGCAATTAAAGTTTCTTCAGTAATAGAATTATTTGAATCTATCAAAAGTCCTAAAGTAGCATTTTTTATAATGGCATTTTCTATAATAGAATTTTTACTTCCGTTTAATAACCAGATTGTCGCCCATTGTCCTGGCACATCTTCAAAAGGTTCTTCTAAACGATCACCTTGAAAAACTACTTGATTATCTAATGTTCCGTTTACAATTAATTTTCCGTCACCTAAAACTACAATACCAGAATTTGCATGAAAATGTATTTGCGTACCAGCATCAATAGTTAAAGTCTTTCCTGCTGGTACTCCAACAAAATTATATATTAAATACGGTTTCTGATTTGTCCAATGTAATTCATCATCATCTAAATTTGTCCCTATTACGGTAACATCAATTAAATTAGGTGGATTATCTGGATCTATAGTTTGTCCTAAAATAATTTCTTCAAATACAAAACCATCTTCGCCATCTAATTCAGTTCTATCGGGTCTAATTAAATTAACATCTAAAACTAATGCTTCTAATTCTACTTTTTGCTCGTTAGCACCAGCATCAAAAAGCACATTATCTCTGTACATAAATTCGGCATCAACATCATCAAAATTTATGGTTGCCTCTACAAAAACAAAAATACTGTCTTTGGCAAGTATATCAATATTATTAAAAGATTTACCAGCAATACCATCTACATTTAATCTATAAAAAGAAGTTTCTCCTCTTTCTAAAGAAATCGTTGGTATGGTAATATCGTTATTACTAGAATTTCTAACAGTAAATCTACGTGTACTTGAACTTATGTCATCAAAAACACGATTAAAAAAAATAGTATCTTTTGAAAACGTTAGGTTTCCAGTACTCAATTCGGTATCAAAATCTTTTCTACAAGATGAAAGCGTAATGATAATTAGTAATATAATTGTTGTAAATAAATAACGCATTATAATTTTATATTTTTTTCATTAGTAAATAAAATACTACTAAACCAACGAATTAAAGAGTTGTTTATTATTTTTTAACTAATTTGATTTCGAATAATTTATTCCAATGTTTACCTGTAACGTACATTTTATCGGTTGCTATATCATAAGCTATTCCGTTTAAAACGTTATTATCGCCACTTTGCCCTGCTTTTTTTTGTAAACCATTTAAATTTGCAACACCTTCTATCGTACCATCTTTAGGGTTAATGATTAAAATGTAATTTTTTTGCCAAACGTTAGCATAAATTTTTCCATTTACATATTCTAATTCGTTTAAAGAGTTAATTGTTTTCGAAGTACTTTCTTTATTGGTATATGCTTCAATAAAATATTCTTCTTTATGTGTTTCGGGATTTAAAAACCAAATTCTTTTAGTGCCATCTGACTTTATTAAATGTGTATCATTATGTGTAAAACCCCAACCTTCAACGCTTTTTCCGTAACTAAATTCTTTTTCTTGTTTAAAAGTATTTACGTCATAAATATAACCTTTACCACTTTGCCATGTTAACCAATGTAGTTTGTCGTTAAAAATAGTCATTCCTTCACCGAAATATTTTTCGTCTAAATCTTCTGACTGAAGAACTTTACCTGTTTTTATTTCTACTTTTCTAATGGTAGATTCTCCTCTTTGGCCTGTGCTTTCGTATAAAAAACCGTTATGAATTTCTAAACCTTGTGTAAATGCTTTTGGATCATGATTATAAGTTGCAATTATTTCGTATTTGTAATAATCTGGTTTTTTCTCAGCTAATTTCAGTACTGTGTTTACTAATTTTTTATTTTTATTTTTATAAAAAACGATAGCAGAAATTATATGCTTACCTAAACGTTCGTTAGATAAATCAAAAACATTATTCTTACTTGATTTTTTTCCGTTTAAGGAGAATAAAACAGAATCGATTACATTACCATTACGTTCTATTACTTTCGCTGTAAATTTTCCGTCTTTACTTAACGTTTTTGGTGTTTCTAATTTCAAATCGTAGTTGCTTTTACAAGAAGTGAAACCAATAAGAATTAAACCAACTATTAATAGTTTATGCATTTTATAAATTTTGGTGCAAATTACTATATTTTGTATTAATTTAATAATTTATATTCTTAAAACTTATAATACCTAGTTTAAGCATTATAAATATGGTTAAAAATATTTGGTGCTGTGTCGTTTTAAGTGGGTAATTAAAAATAAATAATCTCACAAAGGCGCAGAGTAGCAAAGTGTTTAAAGTCTTATTAAGTCGCCAAATGTTTACAAAGTAAACATAATAGCGACTTATCTCATTAGACAGACTTAACTTTGCGGCTTAGCGCCTTTGCGAGAAAATAAATTTACCCAATATAAACAACACAGCACCAAATATTCACTACAAATCATCAAACATAATACTCAAAATTAATGACCTTAATTCCGCAAGTGTTCGCCACCAATGCACGAATTAAACTCAACTATTTTTATTTTTAAAATTACACGAATTTTAAACGGCTGAATATTAGCAATTTGATGTTTTTTTTTATTCGTGAATTTGTGGCCTTTTTTTTTGCGCCAAACTTTAATATCATCACTAATTTTAATGAACAAATAATAACAAAAGTATGACAAACAATGAAACAAATAAAATCCTTGCGGATTTTAAGGAATGATTAAAATAAAACCACAATTGTAGTAATTATATAAAAAATAACTTTAAATTTGCCAACTCAAAAATAGCATCGTCAAAAAGCGTTGCGATTAAAAACAAATAAAATGAAAAAAGGTATACATCCAGAAAATTACAGAATGGTTGCTTTTAAAGACATGTCTAACGGCGATGTTTTTTTAACAAGATCAACTGCAAACGCTAAAGACAACTTAGAAGTTGATGGTGTTGAATATCCGTTAATTAAATTGGAAATCTCAAGAACTTCTCATCCATTTTATACTGGTAAAGTAAAATTAATAGATACTGCTGGTAGAATTGACAAGTTTAAAATGAAATATGCAAAATTCCAAAAAGAAGCGCCTAAGACTGAAGAATAGTTTTAGTTTTCTTTAAAAAATATAAAATCTCATTAATTAATTTTAATGAGATTTTTGTTTTGACTGTAATTACATTTTTAATTTAATCTAATACAATCACCAGAGTTAAATTTGTTTTTGATAGTAATTTTATAAATCTTTTGCGCTACTTCTAACGGATTAGACAACTGCTTATTTTCATACAATTCAACGAATCGATCTACTATAATAAAATCTTTCTTATCGGTATTTCTAATTTGTTTTTGCATATTGGTTGCTACAATTCCTGGTCTAATACCTAAAACAGCATAATCTTTATTTTCTAATGCCGTAACTTTAGTTAGCATATCTATCGCTGCTTTACTTGCACAATAAGCAGACCAACCTTGGTATGCTTTAATTCCAGCACCAGAAGAAATATTAATAATGGTTTTCTTGCAATTCATTTTTTTAGTTTCTTTAATAAACAACGAAGTTAATTGTAACGGAATTGTAATATTTAAAAGTATTGTTTTTGAAATATCTGTAATAGGTACAGTTTCTAAATTCCCAATTTGACCTAATCTACCTGCGTTATTTATTAATGTAATTTTTTTAATAGCATCTAAATTAATCTCATTTAAAATGGAAGAAAAAGTGGTAGAAATATCCTCTTTAATTAAATCAGTTTTAAGGGGTCACATATAAAAGTTGGGAACTAACAATAAAAAATTATTCATTTTACTTGAATTTATCAATTATTTTGTCGTACTTACAACATTATATATAAAACATTAAAACGATTTTATATATAGCCGTTGATAAATTACTTCAATACAGGTAATTTATGCTAAATACTAAATGACTAATTATTTTGATGATAATGATTTGCCAATGCTAAACCGATACCTTTACTTCCGCCAGTTATAAT
>CAYQTF010000179.1:0-4674 GCA_964420345.1 uncultured Flavobacteriaceae bacterium | reverse complement strand
TAAGGCTTCGTCTAAATTGCCTTTATTTTTATAGATTAAACCTATATTTCCTAAAATTGCAGACTTATATTGTTTATTATCTATTTTTTTAGCAATCTCTAAACTTTTATTATAATATTTAAAAGCAATACTTAATTTAGAAATTTTGTAGGCATTAAATGCTAGGTTAAAGTATTTTTTTAGTAAAACTTCGTTATCTTGCTTACTTTGTTTTAGATAATTATTTAGTTCTTTTTTTAATTTATTGTATTTTAATTCTTGCTCACTTATTGGTGCTTTTTTTAATTGTTTTTCTACCTTAGTTTTTAAGTTTTCAAAAAAAGCAGTGAATTGGGCTACAGAAACAAAATCATAAGCATATTGTTGCAATTGTTTTAAAAAATTAGTGTTTGTAATTAAAATAATTCGTAAATTATATTCATAAATATAATCTCGGTAAAGAATAAAATGTTCAGAAAAACGAACAATATCTTCTTTGTTTTTCGGAAAAACACTTAATATAGAAACTGGTTGTTGTTTTTTATGATAAAAAAAATTATCTATATCTAAATGAGAATTAATAACAATGGTATTTGTTTTTAGGATACTTTTTGATATAATTTTACTTATTAGTTTGTTTTTCAATTCATTATTATCTACCGCAAGTAAATACAAACCAGGTAAATTTTTATCTAAATATTGTAAAGCATCATAAAAGTGTATTAAATTTAGATATTGATCGGTAGAAAGCAATTTTTTCATGACACCAAAATTTATTGACTATAATTTTCTATAGTTCTTTTTAATATTGGGTTTACATCATACCAATATTCTCCATTAGGGTGAATGTGTATTTGAGAATTTAATAAGGCTTTAATAAATAGTTCATCATTTTCTGAAATAATTGTTGGTTTATGTTCTTTCATTATTTTTGAAAATAAATTAATAAGATCTTTACCAATAATTGTAATTGAAAGTTGTTTACGTTTTGTATATATAGCACTTCTAACATCTTCTTTAGAAATTTGTACACCTTCTAATCTTCTTACAATAGCCGCAGCATCGTAAATTAAACTCAAAAATTGTCTAAGAATACCACCAGAATATTCTAAAGCATAATTTAGTGCATCTTGTGTAATTAATTTTTCTTCGCCTCTTCTATAAATTAAATCAAATAATAATTTTTTGTTACTTTCTATTTCCTTTTGATGTGTGTGTGTTTTTATAGAAGGGTTTTTAAATAGTATTAAATGAAAAAATTTAAGATGTGTAGCACTTGTATTAAAATTAGCCTCTGTTGCTAAATGAATAGGTATTGATATTATTTTAGTACACTTAATGCTCTCTAAAAAATTACGGTTATCAATAAAGGTTGTATATATCTGTTTAGGATCCCTTAATTTATCAAAATCATCAAAAACTACTAATAATTTTTTTTTAGATCCATTATATTCATACCATAAATCGATCATTTCATTAACCATTTCTAATAGATCCACTTTCCTAAATTCAAAAATTTCTCTTGTATGCTTTCTTATTTGTTTATCCATTTTAAAGGAAGTAAGGAACTTTGCTTTTGCCTGAATAAAAGTTAAAAAATTAAAACCTACGCTTGCAGTATTTTCATTTTCTAAAGTACTATTTTTTAGAGCAACCTTCTCTTTTTCAATAGTCAATAAACCTTCGTGCTTTTTATAAATAGTTTCTAACTTTTTATAAAATGTATCTTTTAATCTAGGTTCTTTATCGGTCATTTTAAAACCAAACATTAGCAAAACATCAATGATATCTATATCATCAAAAGCAATTAAATCACGATAGTTAATATCTATTTTAATAAAATTTTTATTAATATTTTCATCAGGTAAAAAATTCATTGCAGAGGTTTTTCCTGAACCACTTTGACCAGCAATATATATAGTTTTGTTTTCTAATTCATTATTAATAATTTCATCTTTCATTTCAGAAATTAATTCTTTAAATAATGGCACATAGAAATTCTTATTATCAATGGATACCGGTTTTTCAACCAAATTATTTGCAAACTCTTTTATATTTGTTGCTTTTTTCATTTTAAGAATACTTAATAATATTATAATTAACAAAGTTAGTTAAAAAAATTATCTTTAAAGTTATATTACAAATCTAACTTCAAACCCAATTCTTTCAACTGTTCTTGATCAATTTTTGAAGGTGCATCAATCATAACATCTCTACCAGAATTATTTTTTGGGAAAGCAATAAAATCACGAATTGTTTCTTGTCCACCTAAAATAGCGACTAACCTATCTAAACCGAATGCCAAACCGCCATGTGGTGGCGCACCATAAGTAAAGGCATTCATTAAAAACCCGAATTGCTCTTGCGCTTCTTCTTTGGTAAAGCCAAGATAATCGAACATCATTTCTTGTGTTGCTTTGTCGTGTATTCTAATAGATCCGCCACCAATTTCGTTACCATTTAAAACCATATCGTAGGCATTTGCTCTTACTTTTTCGGGTTCGGTTTTTAGTAACTCAATATCTTCTGGTTTTGGCGAAGTAAACGGATGATGCATGGCATGAAAACGATTGGTTTCTTCATCCCATTCTAAAAGTGGAAAATCTACAACCCAAAGCGGTGCAAAAACTTCTGGATTTCTTAAACCTAATTGCTCTGCTAATTCCATACGTAAAGCAGACATTTGTGTTCTTACTTTATTGGCATCACCAGATAAAACACAAACTAAATCGCCTTTTTTAGCACCCGTTATTTTTGCCCAATTTCCTAAATCCTCTTGGTCGTAAAACTTATCTACGGATGATTTGTAAGTTCCATCATCATTACAACGTGAATAAATCATACCTAAAGCACCAACCTGTGGACGCTTTAGCCATTTTATTAATTTATCAATTTCTTTTCTAGAAAATTTATTTCCACCAGGAACAGCAATTCCAATTACTAATTCAGCGTTATTAAAAACACCAAAATCTTTATGTTGTGTCACTTCGTTTAATTCGCCAAATTTCATATCAAAACGGATATCTGGTTTGTCATTACCATAAGTTTTCATGGCATAATCGTAGGTTATTCTCGGAAACTTACCTGCTTCTATATTTTTAATTTCTTTTAGTAAATGTTTGGTTAGACCTTCAAAAGTATTTAAGATATCTTCTTGTTCTACAAATGCCATTTCGCAATCAATTTGCGTAAATTCTGGTTGTCTATCGGCACGTAAATCTTCGTCTCTAAAACATTTTACGATTTGAAAATATTTATCCATTCCGCCAACCATTAACAATTGCTTAAAAGTTTGTGGTGATTGTGGTAAGGCATAAAATTGTCCTTCATTCATTCTACTTGGTACTACAAAATCACGTGCGCCTTCTGGTGTAGATTTTATTAAGTATGGTGTTTCTACGTCAATAAAACCTTCTTTGGACAAGTAATTTCTTACTTCCATAGATACTTTATGTCTAAAAATTAAGTTTTCTCTAACAGGCTTTCTTCTAATATCTAAGTACCTGTATTTCATACGTATATCTTCTCCACCATCGGTTTCGTCTTCAATGGTAAAAGGTGGCGTTTCTGATTTATTTAAAATCGTAAGTTTAGTTACTAAAATTTCGATTTCTCCTGTTGGAATATTTTTGTTTTTTGCTTCACGCTCAATAACAGTACCTGTTACTTGTATTACAAATTCACGACCTAGAGTTTTGGCTTCTTCAAAAACAGTTTTCTCTGTTCTTTCTTCATCAAAAATAAGTTGTGTAATTCCGTATCTATCACGTAAATCAACCCAAATTAAAAAACCTTTATCTCTTGTTTTTTGAACCCAACCACTAAGCGTAACTTCTTGATTTTGATTTACTATTCTTAATTCTCCGTTATTATGACTTCTGTACATTTTCTTTGTTTTGTCCCAATTTATTTGAGCGCAAAGTTACATATATTTTGAAAAAATTGATGGTTGTTATTGCAATAAATTGTATCTATTAAAAACCTGCTAATACAGTTTTATTTTATAATGCCGTATAATTATATTGAATAATTTTTTGCAAGGTTAAAGTTAAAATATTTGGCGGAGTTCTATGCTTAACAGCATTAGTTTTAAGTCCTTTAGCATTAGCTCTAAAACGTTTCCCGTAGATAACGCAGATTCTCGCAGATTTTTTCTGCGCAAATCTGCGTTATCTGCGGGAGAAAAACCATAATAATAATAATAATAATAATAAGTATAATAAAAGGTGTTAAATCTCATGACAAACCCTGAACCCAATAATAGTTTCGAAACCTCGGAAGATAAAAAGGTCGAGGTATTTAACCAATATCCCGCTGAAAAAGCGGGATTAGTTCGATTTATCAAGCCAAAGGCATTGACACTAAAGAATTGAAAATAATTTTTTAGAGTCTCACTAATAAAATGATTTCAAAATATATTTATCTTTAACCAAAGATTATTCTATCTAATCTTTTGCCATTACTCATAACCCATTCAAAAATTTCATCTCTTAATTCATTAATTCCTTTAAGGGTAAGGGCCGAAATTGATACACTTGAAACTTGATTTTTAGAAATTTTGATATTGTTTTCTATTAACATTTGAAAAATACCATTAACTATACTTTCATTTAAATTTTCATCTGCGCTCAGTATATCGGTCTTATTTGCAACAAGAATTATTTTAGTTTTTTCATGAATCCAATTTTTTGAAAT
>CAYQTF010000178.1:0-4724 GCA_964420345.1 uncultured Flavobacteriaceae bacterium | reverse complement strand
AATTAAAACTCATAAATAGTCAAACCACTGCGCAATTTTGGTAATATATAAGTCGATTTTGGAGGCATTGTTAAACCATCATCTGCAATTTGCATCATTTGTTTTACTTGTACAGGAAATAAGGAGAAAGCAACTTTAAATTTGCCTTTGGTTACTTTTTCCTTTAGGATTAATTGTCCTTTTTTGCTTTCGATGTATTTTATTTTTTTTGATTTTCTAGCATTTTTAATACCTAATATGTTTTTTAGAATATGTTTATTTAATAAGTGTACATCTAACTCATGTAAGGAAGATTTAAACTGATAATCATTCTGTTTGAAATCAATTTGATAAGTTTTTTGACCAAGATACATAACTAAAGAATGCTCTTTTGTTGGTTCTGCTGTATTATCGGATAATAATGTAATTGCATACCGTTTTTCTAATCGCTCTAAAAATTCGTCTTCCGATAAATTATTTAAAGTTTTTATTAAACGATTAAATGCAGCTATTTTTAAATTAGATTCCGATATTAAATAACTCAAACAAAAATTATACGCTTCTTCTCCTGTATGATTTTTGTTTTCAGACTCTAAAACTTTTGCTAATAAATGCGATGATGCCGAGCGATGATGACCGTCAGCAATATAAAGCGAATCTATTTTACTAAATTCTAATTGAATTGTTTTTATATCTTCTAAACTTTCCACTAGCCAAAGTAAATGTGTTTCATGATTTTCGGTAGTAAATTCATATTCTGCACGTTGCTTTTCATATTGTTTGATAATAGAATTAATATTTTTATTATCCAAATAAGTTAGAAGTACAGGTTCTGCATTAAAACCAGTTGCTTTTAGGTAGTTTTTAAAAAGATTTTCACGTTGTTTTATGGTTTTTTCATGCTTTTTAATCACATTAATTTCATAATCATTCGTGCTTGTTGCAGCAATAATACCAATAAAACTATGTTCTAAAGTTACTTTTTTATACACATAAAAAATAGGTCTATCTTCCTTTATATAGGTATGTTCCCTTTTAAAATCTTTATATTTATCTTTAATAGCAGCAAATCGTTCTTCTAGACTAGTATCTTCTCGACCTATATAACTTTGGCTGATAATATGTAAAAATGAAAACGGATTAAATTCTAATTGCGCACCAATTTCCGCAGGTGTATATGCATCATAAGATCTTGATGAAACCAAAGCAACTTTATCTCTTGTTGCTCGTACTGCTTTAAACGGATTTACTATAGCCAAGATTTACTTTTTTAAAAATTAAATAAATTACAATTTTCAAAAAACAAATTTCAAATAAAATCTCACCATCTAAAAATCAATACTTTGGTTTGAGGTTTAAATGTTGATTTTTGAGATTTATTTGTAATTTAATTTTTTGTTATTTTAATAAGTCTATTATCTGACTTGCCAATTCAGTACCAATTCTATCTTGTGCTTCGGTAGTTGCAGCACCAATATGTGGACTTAATGAGATTCTGTTATTCATTAATAGTTGTACTGCAGGTGTAGGTTCATTTTCAAACGTATCAATTGCTGCATAGGCAACTTTACCACTTTCTATGGCATTTACCAATTCTACTTCATTAATAACGCCGCCACGAGCAGCATGAACTAAACCAACACCATCTTTCATCATGTCGTATTCTGGTTTTCCGATTACAAACTCTTCTTGTGCAGGAACGTGTAAGGTTATAAAATCCGATTGTTTTAATAGTTCTTCTTTACTTACCATTTCAATTTCAAAATCGATAGTTTGTCCGTCATGGAAATCTAAAGTTACGGTAGCATTTTCGATAAATGGATCAAAAGCAATTACTTTCATTCCAACACCAAGTGCTACTTTTGCAGTTGCTTGACCTATTCTTCCGAAACCTAAAACACCAATTGTTTTACCTTTTAATTCTTTTCCTTTTGCGTAAGATTTTTTTAAATCCTTAAATTTTGTATCGCCATCTAAAGGCATATTTCTGTTTGCATCTGGTAAAAAACGAACCATACCAAAAAGATGCCCAAAAACTAATTCAGCAACAGAATGCGAAGATGCAGATGGTGTATTTATTACATGTAAACCTTGTTCACGTGCATAAGCAACATCAATGTTATCCATACCAACGCCACCACGACCAATTAATTTTATACTCGGACAAGCATCAATTAGTTCTGCTCTAACTTGTGTTGCAGATCTCACCAAAAGAACATCAATATTATTTGTGTTTATATAATTTTCTAACTGATTTTGTGCAACTGTTGTTGTAATTACTTCAAAACCTTTTGCTTCTAAAGCGTCGATTCCACTTTGTGCTATTCCGTCGTTTGCTAATACTTTCATTTTTATAATTTTCCCATCTCTATCTCTTCCCTAAGGGAAGAAGAAATCTGTATGGATTATTTAAAGTTATTATTATATTTTAATTTTTTACACCTTGCTTGTTAGTTTCTTCCCTTTGGGAAGACGGAAGATGGGATTTATATTTGTTTCATCAATCCAACCAATACTTCCACAGATTCTAAAGGCAATGCATTATACATACTTGCTCTGTAGCCGCCAACAGATCTGTGACCGTTTAGACCGTTTATTCCGTTATCTTTTAGTAATTGTTCGAAGACTTCTTTTTTTGAAGAATCTAGCAACCTAAAAGTAACGTTCATGTTAGATCGGTCTTCTTTTGCGGCAGTTCCTTCAAAAAGAGCATTATTATCTATCTCACCATATAATAATTCCGCTTTAGCGTTATTAATCTTTTCAATAGCGCTGATGCCACCTAAATTTTTCAACCATTGTAAGGTTAACATCGAAACATAAATCGCAAAAACCGATGGCGTGTTAAACATACTATCTTTATCAATATGAATCTGATAATCTAACATACTCGGTATATTTCGGCCAGTTTTACCTAAAATAGATTTTTTAACAACTACTAAAGTTGCACCTGCTGGACCCATATTTTTTTGTGCGCCTGCATAAATTAAATCGAATTGTGAGAAATCTAATTCGCGAGAAAATATATCGGAACTCATATCACAAACATTAACAATATTCGTTTTCGGAAACGTTTTCATTTGTGTGCCTCTAATGGTATTGTTACTTGTACAATGAAAATAATCTGCATTAGAATCAATGGTATAATCTTTTGGTATATACGTAAAATCTTTGTCTTTTGAAGATGCGATTACATTTACATCACCTAAATATTTGACTTCTTTTATTGCTTTTGTACTCCAAGTACCTGTGTCTAAATATTCGGCTTTTCCACCAATTTTTAATAAATTATATGGCACCAATAAAAACTCTAAACTTGCGCCACCTTGTAAAAAAAGCACGGAATACTCATCGTTTAAATTTAATAATTCTAAAACCAATGCTCTTGCTTTATCCATTACATCTACAAAGGGTTTGGATCTATGCGAAATTTCTAACAAAGATAAATTATCATTATTGAAATTTAAAACTGCTTCAGATGCTTGTTTTAAAACAGATTGTGGTAATATACATGGACCAGCACTAAAATTATGTTTTTTCATTGGGTTTAATTTTAAGTATGCAAATTTGCTGAAAAACTATTAATTTACTGTTATAATTATTGCAATTAATTGTTAAGTTATTAACTTGTTTTTTACATTTGCAGAAATGTACAAACTAAATTTACCAACATACAAATTCAAAATCACCAAAAAAGAAGGGAAATATTACATTTTTGATGCAATTAGAAAGAAAAACATCTTTTTAACTCCTGAAGAATGGGTTAGACAGCATTATGTACAATATTTAATTATTGAAAAAAAATATCCGAAAAGTTTAATTGCAATCGAAAAGGAAATTAAAGTTAACGGATTAAAAAAACGATTCGATATTTTAGTTTTTAATACAAAAGGCGAACACGAAATTATTATAGAATGTAAAGCGCCAACTATTAAAATAAACCAAACTACTTTTGACCAAATTGCTAGATATAATCTACAATTAAAAGCAAAATATTTAATTGTTACTAATGGTTTAGAACATTATTATTGTAAAATGGATTATGAGAATAAGAAGTATGTTTTTTTGGAAAGTGTGCCTGATTATAATTATTAAACTGAATTTTAGAGTTTAAAAAAAAGCATAATTATCACGTATTGGAGTACTTTATCAACGACCTGTGTAAGCGTAGTTGCGGATTTCAAGGCACTTACCTTTCAATTTATCACTAAACTTTGCTCAAACTATATAACCTTTGGGTTTATCACAAATACCGCAATTACGTTTATTGATTGTGCGTGCCTTGAATGGTAAATATATAATAAATTTAGTATTGGAAATGAAAATCAGAAATAATAAACGTAAAAATGAAATAATAACTTCTTTTGAATACTACTAAATTCAAAATAATCACCCTAATATAATACCTGCGGATTTAAGGTTTTATAGACTGAATTTTCTTTAAACTTAAAATTATTTTTAGCAGTATTAAAAGGATAAACAGAGACGCATACAAACAAAGAACAAAATATCACGTTGAATAGATAATTTTTCATAATTTATAAAATTTAGAATATATTTTTATTACAAAAATATTCTATATTGCAATAGTTGTCAACCACATATTGATGTGGTATATAAATTTTACGTATTTTGGTTTTATGATACTTAAAAAGTATATTTTTTTTATTCTACTTTATATATTCTGTTCTATATACTAATTTGCTTATATAATTCCGATTTTGTATATTTGTAAAAAATATATA
>CAYQTF010000177.1:0-4746 GCA_964420345.1 uncultured Flavobacteriaceae bacterium | reverse complement strand
CTGCGAAAGTTATTAAACAAGTTAGTGATAAAATGATTGCTTGGAAAACAAAAGGCACTCAATTATACCAACAATTACCAACAGATTGCCATGAAACTTTAAGGGAAGTTGAACCGTTGAGAGAAGTGCCAAAAGGCAGAAAATTACAAGAAGATACTTATAAAACTTTGCGAGATTTTATGAGGAGGAATTGAAATCGAATTCGAAGTTGAAGTTGAAATCGAAATTAAAATGAGTAATAAAAAGAGAAGAATTTTGAAAGTAATAATAAAGAAGTGATATACGAATTTGAAATGCCAAAATTAGGCGAAAGTATTACAGAAGCGGCTATAATTACATGGTTTAAAAATGTTGGTGATACCATTGAAGAAGATGAGATTTTACTAGAAGTTGCAACCGATAAAGTAGATGCAGAAGTGCCATCAAAAGTAACAGGTGTTGTGGAAGAAATTTTATTTAAAGCCAATGAAGTTATAAAAATTGGGGAAACCATTGCACTAATTAATACAAGTGGCAAAATCGCAAAGAAAAAAATAAAAGCAAAAAAATCTACAATAACATCTGCAATAACATTTGTAAAAACACCTAAACCAATAAGTTTAGTTTCAACTTCGATTTCGAATTCAACTTCATTCTTTTCCCCTTTAATAATTTCCATTGCAAAAAAACAGCACATTAGTTTTGAAGAATTAGCACGAATTCCAGCAACAGGAAATAAAAATCGTTTACGAAAAAGTGATGTGTTTAATTATATAAAAAGTGGCAGACCGTATAAATTTGCACAACCGATAGTTCAAGATCCAACAGCATACAGAATTCCGCAATTAAAATTAGATAAAGGCAAAGGAAAGTTAGTAAAAATGGACAGAATGCGTCAAATGATAGCAGATCATATGGTGTATTCTAAACATACTTCGCCTCATGTTACTGCTTATGTAGAGGCAGATTTAACCGAAATGGTTAAATGGAGAAATGAAAATAAAGTAGCGTTCCAGAAAAAATATGATGAACGATTAACCTTTACACCATTATTTGTGGAAGCAGTTGCAAAAGCAGTAAAAGATTTTCCGATGATAAATGTTTCTGTAGATGGCGAAAATATTATTGTGAAAAACGATATTAATATTGGTATGGCAACAGCGTTACCAAATGGAAATCTAATCGTTCCGGTAGTTAAAAATGCCGATAATAAAAGTCTTAGTGAAATCGCTAAAGATGTAAACCAATTAGTAGAAAAAGCAAGGAATAATAAACTGAAAGTAGATGATATTCAAGGTAGTACTTTTACTATTTCCAATGTAGGAACATTCGGAAGTATTATGGGAACGCCAATTATTAACCAACCAGAAGTTGCCATTTTAGCCTTAGGAATCATTAAAAAAAGAGCCGAAGTTATAGAAACTAAAAACGGCGACGAAATAGCAATTCGAAGTATGATGTACTTATCCTTATCTTTTGATCATCGTGTTGTTGATGGGTTTTTAGGAGGTTCATTTTTAAAACGAATTGCAGATAATTTAGAACAACATGATCCAAACAGAAAAATATAAACAAACACAGATGCAGATAGAAATTACCAAAGCCGAAACTTCTAAAGTGGCAGATTTAGATTTCGATAATATTCCGTTAGGAAGAACTTTTACCGATCATTTATTTATTTGTGATTATGAAAATGGCAAATGGAATAATCCAAGAATTGAACCATTCCATTCAATCCCAACACATCCAGCATCTATGGCATTGCATTATGGACAGGCGATTTTTGAAGGCATGAAAGCAACTATAAATTCTGACAAAACACCAATGCTTTTTAGACCAGAAAAAAATGCAGCACGTTTAAATTTTAGTGGCAGACGTGTCGGAATGCCTGAATTTCCAGAAAGTTTATTCGTAGAAGCTTTAAAACAATTTGTAGCTTTAGAAAAAAATTGGATTCCACCAAAAGACGGAAGCGCTTTATATTTAAGACCTTTTATGTATGCAGATGAAGCCTTTATTGGTATGCGAGCAGCGACTAATTATAAATTTATTATTATAGCTTCTCCAGCAGGTCCTTTTTTTAATCATCGTATTAAATTATATGCAGAAACCAAATATATTCGAGCAGCAAATGGCGGAACAGGCGAAGCAAAAGTAGCAGGAAATTATGCAGCAGCAATTCTACCAACAGAAATTGCAAAATCGAAAGGTTACGACCAAGTATTATGGTTAGATGCAAAGGATTTTAACTATATTCAAGAAGTTGGAACGATGAATATTTTCTTTAAAATTAAAGGCGAATTTATCACACCAAGTTTAGATGGTTCTATTTTAGAAGGAATTACTAGAATGAGTGTCATAGAATTATTGCAATCACAAGGTTTTAAAGTAACCGAAAGACCAATTACTATGGAAGAAATTATAGAAGCTTCCAAAAACAAAACACTCGAAGAGGCTTTCGGAACAGGAACAGCAGTTGGTATTGCTATGATTCAAGAAATCGGTTATAAAGAGCAAAAAATTCACGTTTCGGATAAAAATCCAGTTGGCCAATCGATTTTCGATACTATTAATAAAATTCGCTCAGGAAAAATAGAAGATACTTTTAATTGGATGGTTAAAGCAGAATAAAGAATGACAAAAGTAACTAAAAATATCCTTAAAAAGGCTTTTGCTACAATGTGTACGGCAAAAGCGATGACCGAATTGTATGAAGAAAACTTTAAACAAGTTTCTAAATATGTACATGCTACATCTAGAGGTCACGAAGCAATTCAGATTGCATTAGGTTTGCAATTATTACCACAAGATTATGCTTTTCCGTATTATCGTGATGATGCAATGTTATTATCATTTGGTTTAAAACCTTATGAATTAATGTTGCAATTAATGGCAAAAAAAGAAGATCCTTTTTCTGGCGGAAGAACCTATTATTGTCATCCGAGTTTAAAAGATGCTGATAAACCTAAAATTCCACATCAATCTTCTGCAACAGGTATGCAAGCAATTCCTGCAACAGGTGTTGCTATGGGGATGCAGTATAAAGAAATTAATTCAGAATTCAATTCCGAAATTTCGGAACAAAATTCAAAATTACCAATAACCGTTTGCTCTTTCGGTGACGCATCTATAACAGAAGGCGAAGTTTCAGAAGCCTTTCAAATGGCCGTTTTAAAGCAATTACCTATTTTATATTTAGTACAAGATAATGATTGGGATATTTCGGCAACCGCAGTAGAAACTAGAGCACAAAACGCTTATGAATATGCACAAGGCTTTAAAGGATTAGAAGCGATTTCTATTGATGGTTCCAATTTTTTAGAGAGTTATAAAACCATTGAAAAAGTAATAAAAACCATCCGTGAAGAACGCAGACCATTTTTAATTCATGCTAAAGTACCTTTGTTAAATCATCATACTTCAGGTGTAAGAATGGAATGGTATCGTGATGATTTAGAAGAGGCAAAAACACGTGATCCTTATCCTGTTTTAGTACAACAATTATTAGATAATGGCTTTGTACAGAGTGAAATTGAAAAAATAGAAGCTTCCGCGAAAGCGAAAGTAAAAGCAGATTTCAAAAAAGCATTAAAAGCCGAAGATCCAAAACCAGAAGATTTATTTACACACGATTTTGCACCAACGCCAATTACCGAAGAAGTAGGCGAGAGGTCACCAAAAGGAAATGACAAAGTTGTGATGGTAGATTGTGCCTTATTTGCTGTGGAAGAATTAATGAAAAAACACAAAGAATGTTTGCTTTACGGTCAAGATGTTGGCGCAAGACTTGGTGGTGTTTTTAGAGAAGCCGCAACTTTAGCGCAAAAATTTGGAGATAATCGCGTTTTTAATACGCCAATTCAAGAAGCATTTATCGTAGGTTCAACAGTTGGTATGAGTGCTGTTGGATTAAAACCAATTGTTGAGGTTCAGTTTGCGGATTATATTTATCCAGGTTTAAATCAATTATTTACAGAAGTTAGTCGCAGTTGTTACTTATCTAACGGGAAATGGCCTGTAAGTATGATATTGCGTATTCCGATTGGTGCTTACGGTAGTGGCGGACCTTATCATTCTTCATCTATAGAAAGTATTTTAACGAATATTAGAGGAATTAAAATTGCATATCCAAGTAACGGAGCAGATTTAAAAGGTTTGTTAAAAGCGGCTTATTATGACCCAAATCCTGTGGTGTTTTTAGAGCATAAAGGTTTGTATTGGTCTAAGGTAAAAGGAACACAAGGCGCAACATCTATAGAACCTGCGGAAGATTATATGTTACCACTCGGAAAAGCATGGTTATTACAAGAAATTTGGCAACAAGAAGAGGCAGAAACCATAACGATTGTAACTTACGGAATGGGCGTTCATTGGGCAATTAATGCTTCAGAAGAATTAAATTTAAAGAAACAAATAGAAATTATAGATTTGCGAACACTTTTTCCTTTAGATGAAGAAACGATTATGAAATCCGTTAAAAAAACAGGTAAATGTTTGGTTGTCACCGAAGAACCGAGTAATAATAGTTTTGCAAGAGCATTGTCAGGTAAAATTCAAGAAGAGTGTTTTCGGTTTTTAGATGCTCCAGTAATGGTTATTGGTAGTGAAAATTTACCTGCAATACCTTTAAATTCAACTTTAGAACAAACAATGATTCCATCTACAGAAAAGGTTAAAGAAAATATTTTGAAGTTGATGGGTTATTAGTAGTTATTTGTAACTATTCACCCAAACTAGGCAAAAAATAATTATCTTCAAAAGCATTAT
>CAYQTF010000176.1:0-4784 GCA_964420345.1 uncultured Flavobacteriaceae bacterium | reverse complement strand
AAATAGGAATTCCTTTTTTATTTCGACGCAAGCGTCGGGGAATTAAACCCTAAAAATGATTAAAATTTCAGCGTGCGCCGTGGCGAGTTTTTTTCTATTCATTAGGCTAGCGATAGCGAGTCCTTTCTTGCCCACGTGCAGGAGAACTGTTTAAAAAATTCCTAAAACTAATTTAAAAGGCATCAAAAAAACGCTCCTTATGGTGATTAGTGTAATTATCAAAACAACTGTTGCTTAATAGGTAGTGTCTGTCAGACACTAGGTAACTTTTTTGTGGACAAATGAAACGTTTTTTACGTTCACAATATCGTTATTTCGTGGACGCATCGCCTCTTATATATAATTTATTTTTCACTAAATTTGTATTAAAATTAAAAGAATATGAAAATTATAGTATCAGATGAAGCATATTTACAAAATCAAGATAATGTTCAATATTTATTAAATGAATGGAATATTAAAGTAGCTTATAATTATTTAGATAAATTTGATGAAGCTTTAGATAATTTAGAGAAAGGTATTTATAAAGGTAAATATGATGAAGAGTTGGGTTATTATAAGTATTTAGTAGTTCCGCAAATTTATATATTTTATGATTATTTTGACAAAGAGACAATTAAAATAGTTTCAATTTGGAATAATTATAAAAATCCTTACTGGTTAGATAATTGATGCAATTTATTTCTTTCTTCTTTTATCATTTTTCTTGCATCTACTACTCTATTATTTTTTATATCATCTAAACCACGTTTTAAACTTAACTTTAATTGATGTTTATAATATTCTTCAGGAAATAATATTTTAGTAAGTATTACAATCTCATTAATAGTAAAAGTATTCTGTTTAATCTTTCTGTAAAAGGTTGGTTCTGATAATCCTAATCTTTTTACAAAGTGTATCATTTTATAATCAGATTTCTTAATGTATTGTTTAATATTTAAGGAATAGTTTTGAAAAGCTTCTACTACTTCTATCATATCTTTAAGTATTTTATATTATATTTGCTACAAATATACAATAATTTATGATATATTATAATATTAATTATAGTACGAAAAGAAGATAAATGAAATACATCAATCCAAGGGTACGAGGTATCGAATAGGAATTTCTTTTTTATTTCGACGCAAGCGTCGAGGAATTAAACCTTAAAAATGATTAAAATTTGCATAGAAAATTAACAATCGGTGAAATATTTAAGTAGTAAAATTACGTGTAATCAGTGAAAAATTCGTGTCTTTTAACTTTTATCTGACTGAATTATATACTATTAATCACTATTGAATTTAATGCTATCTAATTTAGTGTATTTCGTTTAACTTCTTAAAAATTTTCATCACGAGTTATAGTTCTTAAGTTTTGGAGTATGCTAACTAAATGCTGTGTAATTTCACTAATCAAATTTTTAGTCTGTCAAATTTATTGGATTTATTTTAGATTGTTTTTTGTTTTTTTTACCATATAAGGGCATTTAAGGGCATATAAGTATGTTAAAAACTCACACCTTGAATTTGAGTCATGATGTGAGTGTTTTTAAATATTATTTAATGACTACTTTAACTGTTTTTACTAATTCATTATTACTCAATAAACTCACAAAATAAATACCTGATTGCCATGATTTGGTATTTATATTTACTTTATTTGTGTTTTTAGCAATTGTTACTGTTTTAATAATTGCACCTTTTACATCGGTTATTTGAATGTTTGTATTTTTGATATTAAAGATATTGAAATCTACAAAGAATTGATTATCGGTTGGATTAGGATATACACTAAAAGTTTCTATTAAGTTTTCGATATTTGGTGTTTTATCTCTTTCAATAATAAATCTTTTTTCTTGTATTGTTCTACCATTATTTACCTTTTTACACCAATAAATGCCTTCTTGCCAATTGTTACATTCGGTTAGAAATTGGTTTTCTCTTGTTTTAAGAGTTTTGGTTAGCATCTTTTTTCCTTTATTATTGTAGACTTCAAAAGTTACTTCTTTAACGGTTTCTTTTGTATCTAAAGCGTAATTCATAATAAAATAATTGGTTGCTATGTTTGGCGTAACTTCAAAAATATCATAATTAACCGTTGCATTTGTACTTTTTCTTGTGCCTGTTTCTAAAGCAGGTATTGGTAAACCGTACTCTTTATCATCGATTAAAGATAAAATTGCCCTTGCTTGCATGCCTGCTGTAGATGTGCTGTCTATTGCTAAAGTATTTACAGTCGTATATTGTTCTTGATTGATATTAAACCATGATTTATCATTACTTAATAAGTCTAGTTTCATATTAAAAATTAACATACGTTGATTATAATCTTCTTCTTCTAGAGTGGAAAGTTCAAAATCTTGTGGAATACTATTAAACACGTTTTGTGCATTTTGACTTTCATTATTAGACAGATAATAATTTACTAACTGATACTTACGTTGTAGATTATTTTGAGATTCGCTTATTAATAAATCTTTTAATTGATTAGAAGCGGTTTCGGTATCTTCTCTGGTTAATCTACGAATAATTAAATCTACGGTAATTTCTCTTTGATGCATTGCGTTAGACAAATTACTTTCTACCGTTTCTATAAATGACATATTATTTTTACCTAAATTAATTTCTTCACGCATGTACTCTGGCAATAAATTAGCACGATCATCTAAGGCATTTTGTACTTTGGTAGATTTAGCGGCTTTAGGATTAGCGGCTAATACTTGTTTTAACATAATGGGTGGTAAAACTTCTTCTCTAAAAGTAGAACTAACCATAACTGTATCGGACAAAGTAGGAGACTTGCGCAATAAATTGTTACGTAAACGTAAAGCTTGATTTTCTTCTGCTTCTTCTACAGTTTCGGTTAAGGCTTCGGTATCGCCACCATCGGTTAATGCTAATAAGATGCTTTTTTTGTCTGCAATATCGCTATCGAATGCTAATAAATCAGCGAAAGAACCTATACGTGTTATTAAGTCTGGACATTCATTTTGAGTAAGAATATTTACTAAATTAAGGTTGTAATTACAATTTGGTAAATATTCTGGCGATGCAGTACTAAGATACGTAATGTGATTGTTACTTAAATTATTAAATTGTCTAGCAGATTCATCGGCTGTATTACAAACAGGTGAAAAAGTATTACCCGCAGACTCTTCCACATGACCAACTTCTGTGGAGAAAATAGAATTTGGTGCAATATAAATATCGTTGCTATTGTCTATAAAAGCATTACATAAAATTTGCAAACCTTCTTTTGCTTTTGGTTTTCTGTTATTACCATAAGCATAAATGGCAGTGTATAATTTATTAAAGTCGTTTTTATAGATTTCATTAACCGAATTACAATCTCTTATAAAGATACCATTGGTAAATGCTGTGATGTGGGCGAATATATTATTACCTTCTATATGAAATGCTTTGGAATTTGTAATATATAAACCCGATGAACTAAATGCACCACCATTTTGTAAGTACGGAAAAACGTTAATATCATTTGAAATGATGGTCGTGTTTTTAGTACTGTTTAATTGTATGGCATTCCAGTTATTAGTAAAAGTATTGGTATAAATATCGGTATTTACGCAATTACGAGTAAGACACGCACCACTAAAAGTACCTTTAATTTCTATTGCTTGATATAGATTCTCGAAACTATTATCATAAATTTCGGTCTTGCTATTAAATGCTACAATACCTCTACCTTGACTTCTGAATAATTCTGGACTAATATCTGTAGGAATTGGCACTAAATTTTTAAACTGATTATCTGAAATTTCTATTGCACCAACTTCTGATAAAGAAATAAAATTACGAAATACTCGATTTGCATTTGCTAAGAAATCGGTAGTTGTGAACACAGAATTTTTAATGTAAGAATGATTTACGAATTTATATTTGGGTATTTCTATACCTACTATATTATCTCTAAAAATAGCGTTGTCTATTCTGATAATTGCACCTGTACCACTATTGTCATCTGTTCTGTTAAAAGATGCGTTTGCTGCTAATACGCCAATTTCTGCGTATTCTATGGTTGCGCCGTTTATCATTTCTAAAACACCTTGGTTGGCTTCGGTTTGTGCTATATTTGGGTTACCTTGTATGGTTATACCTTGCCATATTAAACCACAGTTTTGTGATAGTTTAGCGCCGTCTAGGATTAATTTTCCGCCTTTTTCTACGGTTATTTTTGCTTTCTCTGGCATGCTTAATTCACTTTTTATGGTTAACGTAGCGCCTGATTTTATGCGTACACTATTACGTAAACCTCTTTTTACGTCTGCTTCCCAAATTACATTTTCGCCTGCATTGAATACGATTTCTGACAGTACTTTGTTGTATGGTAAAATGTCGCCTTCCCACATACCTCTACCGTAAGTAGCAACTCTTAGTTTATTGTTGCAGTAGTTTATTTTTAGGTCTTGAATCATGCAGTTAGGTATTTCACTACCATATTTTTCCCATTCACTTTCACCATCTTTAACAAATACACCTGCGTCTGTAGCAATATAAAGTATATCATTTGTGCCTTTTTGATAAGTAATTGCATTAACCGGTAAATTTGGCAATGTATTATTAGGGTCTATATTTACCCAACTATCTTCTGCGCCTGCATCATCAGAAAACCAAACTTTATAGGTTTCATTATAACTTGTATAGGTTATCCATATTCTTCTTGGATTTTCTGGGTCAACTACAATATCTGATACTATTGGGAATAGTTCTACATCTTCGCCAGGTCTCATTATTTGTGTGTAATTTACACTACCATCTTCTACTTTATAAATAAATGATTTT
>CAYQTF010000175.1:0-4822 GCA_964420345.1 uncultured Flavobacteriaceae bacterium | reverse complement strand
TAATAACCAACTGCTGGTAAAATTTGTGTGACTAAAATAATAACACCAATTGCAGTCATAAATCCAGAGACAACAGGATATGGTATGTATTTTATATACTTACCTAAACCTATAAAACCTAAACCAATTTGCATTAAACCTGCTAAAACAAATACGGTTAAAATTGCTGGTAACGCTTGAGTTATATCACCATTAAAAGTTGCCACAATTCCTGCAATAACAACCATACTTACTGCTGTCATTGGTGCGGTTGGTCCAGATATTTGCGTATTTGTACCACCAAAAAGAGCAGCAAAAAAACTTACAAATATAGCACCATATAAACCTGCTGTTGGTCCTAAACCAGAACTTACACCAAAGGCAAGTGCTAAAGGTAAAGCAACAATACCTGCGGTAATACCACCTAATAAATCGCCTTTTAAATGTTTGAAATTAAATCCAAACTTATTCGTTTTCATTTCTTCCATTTTTCTAGTTATTTAAAAATTTAACTTTTCCTGTTTCTACTTCATACATTGCATTAACAATTTTTATTTCATTTTGATCATGCATTTCTTTTAATACAGCACTATTTTTAAGAATATCTTGTGCAGTTAACTCCACATTTTTCTCTGCAACACGATTTACAAAATCAATATTACTTGAATTTCTTAATTCATCTCCAGAAGTTTTTGTATCCTTAATTGCAGGTTTAATCTTGTCTAAAAGTTGTGTTAAGTTACCTAATTCTGCACCATCACAAGCACCTTTTACAGCGCCACATGCAGTATGACCTAATACTACTATTAATTTAACTCCTGCTAATTTGCAAGCAAATTCCATACTTCCTAAAATATCTTCGTTTACAAAATTACCTGCTACACATGCGTTAAACATATCGCCAATACCTTGGTCAAAAATTATTTCGGTTGGTACTCTAGAATCGATACAACTTAATACAACTGCAAAAGGATATTGTCCTTGAGAAGTAGCTTCTACATGGCCTTTATGTGTTCTTTGTAATGAAGTATTGTTTAAAAAACGTTCGTTTCCTTTTTTTAGCAAGTCAATTGCCATTTCTGAAGTTATGCTGTTTTGAGTTTCTGGTGTTTGCGCAATCGCATTGTTTATTGTTGACATTATTTTTTTTGTTTTAATATTAATAATTTGTTTTTATAATTTAATATATACTATAATAGTATGAAAATTTAGGTAAATATAATATTAAATAAGTAATTTCATATTTTATAGTTAAAAAAGATGTTAATCTCTAATATTTAAGATATAGTATATACAAATTCTGGTGGTGGAAGATTAATTTTATGAAGGCTAGTTGATAATAAATCTTCTTTGTGAATAAAATTAGTTTTTATTTTTGAATTTAATTTAATTGAGTTAAAAATTGAAGTAACAATTTTATCTTCGTTTTCTTTTTCAGAATTTTTTTCTATTAACGAATATTCTATTAAATTATCTGAATCATTTAAATAAAAATCAACATATGAAAACACATTGGTACATAATTGACCTATCAATAAAATAGATATAAAATATTTTGTAAACTGATATGTTTTGTATGTAATCAAAATTAATTTTTAATAACTGCGAATATAGAAAAATAATTTATTTTTTTATCTAAATTTTTCTTAAAATTATTTGTGATATTAATTACATTAATTCATTATCAAAATGATATTTTCGCATTTTTAAAGTTATAAAATTTATGAATTATATTTTACCATTAATTATAGGATTTGGAGCGGCTTTTTTAGGAATGATACAACCAGGCATGTTAAATATGACTGCTGTTAAGATAAGTCTTTCTAAAGGTAAGTCTGAAGGTTTAAAGTTTTCTGTTGGTGCAGCAAGTGTTGTGATTATACAAGCATTTATTGCTGTAATTTTCGCAAAATATTTAGCAGAAAATCCAGAAGTTATAAATTGGCTAAAGAAAATAGCAGTTTTTGTATTATTGGCGTTAGCAATTTCATTTTTTATGCAAGCAAGAAAAAAAATGAAAGCAACAGGAAAAGATAAAAAAGGGAATAATTATTTAGTTGGTTTTATAATGTCTTTATTAAATATGTTAGCAATACCATTTTATTTAGTTGCTGCAACATGGGCAGAAAGTAATGGTTATTTTAAAATTGAACCACCATTTTCTTATTTATATGTTGTTGGTGCAGTTTTAGGTTCGTTTTCTATTTTTGCAATTTATGCCGTTTTCGCAAAAAAAATTGCTGATAAAGCACAATTTATAGCGAAGAATATTAATTACATATTAGCAGTTCTATTTACTATTTTAGCAATATTAACTGCATATCAAGTTTACCTATAATTATTTTTAAAAAAGTAATTAATTTGTATATTTGCGACTAAATTTCGAAACAAAGACTAACAACTATGATTCAAGCAATCACAAAAAACTTACAAAGAGGTATTAATTTATTAAATTCAATAGATGATTGCCAATATAGTGATGTTTCAATTGCACCATATTATTCAAGTATTGGTGGTCATATGCGTCATATACTAGATGTTTTTGACTGTATTTTTGATGGCTTAGAAACTGGTAAAGTTGATTTAACTGCAAGAAAAAGAAATGAATTGGCAGAATCTAAAACTGCTTTTGGTATTGCTTATTTTGAAAAAACTATTGACTTTTTAAATAGTATAAAAAATATTGATTTTAATCAAATAGTTGAAGTTACGGATGATTTAGGCTTGGGTAAAATCACAGCAAATTATACATTATCTTCCGCTTTAATACAAGCACATAGTCATGCTATTCATCATTTTGCAAGTATTGGTTATGTAATAAATCAATTAGGTATTGAATTACCAGATAGTGATTTTGGTTATAATCCAACAACACCAAAAAATCAAGAGTTAAACGCTTAGTTTTGCATTTAGTAATTTAATTTTTCTTATTTAGTTTTTTAATTTTTTTAGAATATCTTCTTAAAAAAAGCATATTTTTAAAATAACTATTAAATTTAGGTATTTCTAAATTTAGATTTTTATTGTTCTGCTTTGCAATTTCAAAAATAGTGTTCCAATTTTCTTTTAATGTTTTAATTGCATTGCGGTAACTTGCCTCTTTATTTGTAGTATCGTAAATATGAGTTGGTTCTGCTATGATGCCATTAATTTCAATTACTTTAAAATCTTTCCCTAGTCTTAAATCTTCAAAATTATTATATTTTAGATCTAACCTACCAAAATACCAACCATTTATTTGTTTGTTTAATTTGTCGAACGTTTCCTCTAACGTATTGTCTATTAGGTGATTTCCGTTTAGAAATTCAGTTCCTTTTGAGTGATTACCAATTACTGTTAAAACTACTTTTTGATTTTTTTTAGGTGTGTTTTTTAACTTTTCTTGATGAATATTCTTTAGTAATTCTATATATAAATAAGCTCTTTTATCTGCTAAAATTAATTGAAGTAAAGTAGATTTTCCATCACCAATTACGGTTAAAAACTTTTTTAATGTAATAGATGTAATTTTACCTTTATCATTGTTTGGAAGTCTATGATATAAAATACCACATTCGTTTTTGTAATCTAAATATTCTTGAATTAAAATTTTAATACTATTATTTTTCTGTAAATAAGTTTTTAATTCCGTTTCTGAGTTAATTTTTTTTACTAAAAAACCTCTAAAACCTAAATCGGGTTTTGCTATTAAAGGAAACGTTATTTTTTCAATTCTAATTTTATCTAAAACAGTTTTAAAATTTTCTAGTTCATTTATTAAAACAGATTTTGGTCTAAATTCCTTAGGAACTAATTGAATAGTTTTATATTTAGATTCTGTACCATCACCAGAATATTTAATTGCAGGATTTGTATTTAAAAAAAAAGTAAAATTACCTGTTTTAATTCTTTCCTTTAAATAAAAAGGGACTAAAGGCAAGTAAAACATAAAGGAAGGCCAATGTTCCCATTGGGTAAGTTTTACAAAAGTTGCTTTTAATTTCATTTAATTTTCTTTACGAAAAATATAATCCATCATAAGTTTAATACCCAAACCCATTAAAATTATAGCGGAAATACCTAAAACAATTCCGATAGTAACCAATACGTAACCTAAATTTAATTGTGCTCTACCAATTGCTTTAAAACCTAAGTTAAGTAGAAAAGGAGCAAGGAATAAAAAAGGCAATGTTATGCCTAAATAGGTAACGCTTTTATTTAATTTTGAATTTTCATTTTTCATTTTGGTAAGCATTTATTGCTTTTCTAACACTTTTGTTTTTTTGTAATAATTCAAGCGCTAAAGTAGTATTTATTTTTAATTCTTCCGCAATCATTTTAGTGCCTCTTTTTACTAATTTGTCATTAGACAATTGCATGTCAACCATTTTATTACCTTTTACCTTGCCTAATTTTATCATTACCGAAGTAGTAATCATATTTAAAATCATTTTTTGTGCAGTTCCTGCTTTCATTCTAGAACTACCAGTTACAAATTCAGGTCCAACAATTGCTATAATTGGGTGTTTTGCTGTTAAAGCTAACGGACTATCTGCATTCATTGTAATACAACCAGTTTTTATATTATTTTTATTTAAAGTCTTTAAAGTCGAAACAACATAAGGTGTTGTGCCAGATGCGGCAATACCAATAACAATATCTTTTATAGAAATATCGTACTTCTTTAAATCTAACCAACCTTGCGTGGTAGAATCTTCAGCATTTTCTACGGCTTTTCTAATTGCTTTGTCTCCACCAGCGATTAAACCTAAGACTAAATTCTCATCAACTCCAAATGTTGGTGGACATTCGCTTGCATCTAAAATACCTAACCTGCCACTTGTTCCTGCGCCGATATAAAATA
>CAYQTF010000174.1:0-4860 GCA_964420345.1 uncultured Flavobacteriaceae bacterium | reverse complement strand
AGCATTCATTAGTTTAATTTTATTCAAAGATAATTAAATATATTTTATTTCAGTAAACTACTGAAATAATTTGGTATAAGCAATTCGCAATATGCCAAAGACTTATGTTCTCCGATTACATATTCCTACGATACTGACCACCAACGCTAAACAAAGAATTTGTGATTTCACCTAAAGAACAAACTTTGGTTGCTTCCATAAGTTGCTCAAAAATATTTTCGTTATTAATAGATTTTTCTTGCAATAAACGTAATTGTTCTTTTACTTTATCAACGTTTCCTTTATTAAGATTTTCAACAACAGTTATTTGATAACTTTTCTCTTTTTCAGTTGCTCTAATTACTTCTTTTGGTATTTCTGTAGGCGAACCTTTAGAACTTAAAAAGGTATTTACACCAATAATTGGGAATTTTCCATTATGTTTAAGTGTTTCGTAATACAAACTTTCTTCTTGTATTTTACTGCGTTGGTACATGGTTTCCATTGCACCTAAAACACCGCCACGTTCTGTAATTCTGTCAAATTCTAAGTAGATAGCTTCTTCTACTAAATCGGTTAATTCTTCAATGATAAATGCTCCTTGAATTGGATTTTCGTTTTTTGCCAACCCTAATTCTTTATTGATTATTAATTGAATTGCCATTGCTCTACGAACACTTTCTTCGGTTGGTGTAGTAATTGCTTCGTCATAAGCGTTTGTATGTAGCGAATTACAATTATCATAAATTGCGTAAAGTGCTTGTAAAGAAGTTCTTATGTCGTTAAAATCAATTTCTTGTGCGTGTAAAGAACGACCAGAAGTTTGAATATGATATTTTAACATTTGTGCTCTTGGGTTGGCATTGTATTTTAATTTCATTGCTTTTGCCCAAATTTTTCTAGCAACTCTACCAATTACTGAATATTCTGGATCAATTCCGTTAGAGAAAAAGAACGATAGATTTGGCCCAAATTTATTGATGTCCATACCACGAGATAAATAATATTCTACGTAAGTAAAACCGTTAGAAAGCGTAAATGCTAATTGTGAAATTGGGTTTGCTCCTGCTTCCGCAATATGATAACCAGAAATTGAAACTGAATAAAAATTACGAACGGCATTCTCAATAAAATATTCTTGCACGTCGCCCATTAATCTTAAAGCAAATTCGGTTGAAAAAATACAGGTGTTTTGTGCTTGATCTTCTTTTAAAATATCTGCTTGAACCGTACCACGAACTTTTGCAATGGTTTCGTATTTAATTTTTGTATAAATATCTAAAGGAAGAATTTCGTCACCAGTAACACCTAAAAGATATAAACCTAAACCATTATTTCCTTTAGGAAGTTTTTCTTGGTATTTTGGTCTGTCAACACCTTTTTTCTTGTAAATAGCGTTTATTTTTTTATCTGTTTCTTTCTCTAAATTATTTGCTTTAATATATTTTTCGCATTCTTGATCGATTGCTGCATTCATAAAAAAACCAAGTAACATTGGTGCTGGACCATTTATAGTCATAGAAACCGATGTCATTGGGTTTGTCAATTCAAAACCTGAATATAATTTTTTTAGATCATCTAAACAACAAATGGAAACGCCAGCATTACCAATTTTTCCGTAAATATCTGGTCGTAAATCTGGGTCGTTACCATATAAAGTAACCGAATCAAAAGCAGTAGAAAGTCGTTTTGCAGGCATGCCTAAACTAACATAATGGAAACGTTTGTTGGTTCGTTCTGGTCCGCCTTCGCCAGCAAACATACGTGTTGGATCTTCACCAGTTCGTTTAAACGGATAAATTCCTGCTGCATACGGAAATTCTCCAGGAACATTTTCTTGTAAAGTCCAATATAAAATATCGCCCCAAGCCTCGTATTTTGGTAAAGATATTTTCGGAATTTGTAATTGTGATAATGATGTAGTATGTGTTTTTATATTAATTTCTTTATCACGCACCTTAAAGGTGTATATTTCATTTTTATAACGTTGTTTTTTAGTTTTCCAATTTAAAATTGTTTGCCAGTTGTGCGGATTTAAATCCATTTTAACTCTGGCGAATTCTTTGAATAAAAGAGATAAAAACTCATTATCAACAGATTGCTTCGCTTCGCTTGCAATGACATCTTCGTTTAGACCGTTTTCTGTAATAAAAGATTGTTTCACTTTGCTCGCAATGACAGAAAGAATCGTTTGATAAATGCCAAATAATTTTTGTGCAATATCTTTCTGTTCTAAAACTGTTTTTCCGTAATGCCGATTGGTTTCCGTAATTTCGGATAAATAACGTGTTCTACTTGGCGGAATAATAAATTGTTTTTCACTCATTTCTGAGGTTATCTCGTAAGTAGAATCCATTTCGATAGAAGTCGATAAAGCATTCAACTTATCAATAATTGCACGATACAAACTATTCATGCCTGGATCGTTAAATTGCGAAGCGATTGTGCCATAAACTGGCATTTGTTCCATTGGCGTATCCCATAAATTATTGTTACGCATGTATTGTTTTTTCACATCTCGTAAAGCGTCTAAAGCGCCACGTTTATCGAACTTATTTAAAGCAATTAGATTCGCAAAATCTAACATATCAATTTTTTCTAATTGCGTTGCAGCACCATATTCTGGTGTCATTACATAAAGTGAAACATCAGAATGTTCAATAATTTCGGTATCCGATTGACCAATGCCCGAAGTTTCTAAAATAATTAAATCGTAATTAGCTGCTTGTAAAACATCAACGGCTTGACTAACGTGTTTTGACAATGCTAAATTAGACTGTCTTGTTGCTAAAGAACGCATATAAACACGATCGTTTTTAATAGCATTCATTCTAATTCGATCGCCTAATAATGCGCCACCAGTTTTTCTTTTGGAAGGATCTACTGAAACGATTGCCAACGTTTTTTTTGGAAAATCGATTAAAAAACGACGTACTAATTCATCTACTAAAGAAGATTTTCCTGATCCACCAGTACCAGTAATTCCTAAAACTGGTGTTTTTGAATCTTTGGTTTTATCAAATATTTCTTCAAATTCTTTTGGTTTATTTTCGGCAATAGAAATTAAACGAGCAATTGTTGTTATGTCTTTATCATTTAAACTTTTAACAATATTTTTCCCTTTAGGTAAATTTAATGGTAAAACTTCAAAATCACATTTTTCGATCATGTCATTAATCATACCTTGCAATCCCATTTCACGACCATCATCTGGCGAATAGATTCTTGTAATGCCATAATTTTGTAATTCTTTAATTTCTGTTGGAAGAATTACGCCTCCGCCACCACCAAAAATCTTGATTTGACTTGCTCCTTTTTCTTGTAGCAAATCATACATATATTTAAAATACTCGTTGTGTCCGCCTTGGTAAGAAGTCATTGCAATGGCATTTGCATCTTCTTGAATTGCTGTATTTACAACTTCTTCAACACTACGATCATGACCTAAATGAATTACTTCAACACCAGTTGCTTGTATGATTCTGCGCATGATGTTTATGGCGGCATCGTGACCATCAAAAAGTGATGCTGCGGTTACAATTCGTACTTTGTTCTTTGGTTTGTAGGCTATTATTTGTTCCATATACAAGTTTCTTTTTAATGGTTTGCAAGTTACGGAAAAAGACACGAATTTTAATGTTATTATTGATTTTTAGAACTTGTATTTGTTTATTGAAATTGAAGATGTTAATTTATAAACAACACTCGATTGTCTTAATAATTTTGTTTAATTTTACAATATTAGATATAATATGCTTCTTTGGTTGCACGTCTCATACTGTTTAAGTTAGCACAAATACAGAAAAAACCGATTTCCATAACAAACTTCAGTCAAAAACAAGAAAAAGTTTATCTTTGTAATAATATGAATAAAAAATATAAAATAGCGAGTTTGTTTTCGGGTTGTGGAGGATTGGATTTAGGTTTTATTCAAAATGGGTTTGAGGTGGTTTGGGCGAATGATTTCTTTAAAGATGCAGTTGAAACCTATAAAAACAATATAGGCGACCATATTGTTTGTGGAGATATAACTCAAATTAAAAGTTCAGAAATTCCAGATGATATAGATATACTTTTGGGTGGATTTCCTTGTCAAGGATTTTCAGTTGCTAATACAAAAAGAAGTATGGAAGATGAAAGAAATTTTCTATACAAAGAATTGATGCGGTTAGTAAAAGATAAACAACCAAAATATTTTATTGGAGAAAATGTGAAAGGACTTTTATCTATACAAAACGGAAAGGTTATAGAAATGATTATTAATGATTTTCGTTCATTGGGTTATGATGTAGAATATCGTTTATTAAAAGCATCTAATTATGGTGTCCCACAGAATAGAGAAAGAGTGATTATTGTAGGTAATCGTTTAGGTTTAAAAAATCCTTTCCCAAAAATAACACACGGTTTAGAAGATGATTTATTTAATAAATCAACAGAACCTTATTTAAAAGTGAAAGACGTAGTTGGTCATTTAGCAAACGTTAGAACAAGAGATAAATCTTTTAAATTAAAAGGAGAAACAATCCATAATCACGTAGCACGAACAAATGTTTCTGACAAATTTTGGGGTAGAAAAAATAAAATTAATCAACACGAAATTTGTGATTATTTAAAAGAATGGAGGAATAAAAGTGATTGGTCAACTAAAAAAATAGATGAGCATTTTGGTTATGCTCATACTGCAGGACATTGGTTTAGAAAAGATAATAATTCAGGAAGTATTCCAAATCCAAAAGATTGGTGGGAATTAAAGAAAATTCTTCAATTTGATGACAAATTTGACAAAGCCGTTACTGATTTAGAATTAAAAGAAATCAAGTTTGAACAATCTTTGCGTATCAATAATTGGGAAAGACCAAGCGATACAATAACTGCAACAGG
>CAYQTF010000173.1:0-4930 GCA_964420345.1 uncultured Flavobacteriaceae bacterium | reverse complement strand
GTTTTTAAATACCCAAAAGCAGGTGAAAAAAATGCGGAAGTTTCGTTACATATATTCAATTTAAAAAAGAATAAAAGTCAACAAATAGATTTAGGTAAAAACCAACAATATTACATGCCAAGAATTGAATGGACGAACGAAAAAAACACACTTTGTGTTACAACACTTAATCGTCATCAAAATAATTTAAACTTACTTTTTGTAGATGGAAAAACGTTAAAAAGTGAATTAATTTTAAACGAAAAAGACGATGCTTATATTGATATTACCGATAATTTAACCTTCTTAAAAGATAATTCATTTATTTGGACTAGCGAGAAAAGTGGTTTTAACCATATATATCATTATTCCGTAAACGGAAAATTAATCAATCAAATAACAAATGGAAATTGGGAAGTAACTAATTATTATGGTTTTAATGATAAAATAAATCAAATTTATTATCAATCAACCGAAGATGGTTCTATAAATCGTACAATTTCTACCATTGGTTTAAATGGTAAAAACCAGCAAAAACTATCCGATAAAATCGGGAATAATTCCGCTGCGTTTAGTAATAGTTTTAATTACTATATCAATACTTTTTCTAGTGCAACAACACCAACTATTTATACATTAAATGAATCTAAAACTGGTAATCAAGTAAAAGAAATCATCAATAATAATGAGGTAACTAATTTATTATCACATTATAATTTAGGTAAAAAAGAATTTTCTACCATAAAAACAAAAGATGGTGAATTAAACATGTGGTTAATTAAACCTGCTGATTTTGATCCAAACAAAAAATACCCGTTATTTATGTACCAATATTCTGGTCCAGGTTCGCAACAAGTTTCAAACCGTTGGAATAATACAAACGATTATTGGTATTATATGTTAGCACAACAAGGTTATATTGTTGCTTGTGTAGATGGTCGAGGAACTGGTTTTAAAGGTCGTAATTTTAAAAAAGTAACGCAAAAAGAATTAGGCAAATACGAAATCGAAGATCAAATAAATGCCGCAAAAGAACTCGCTAAACGAGATTATATTGACCAAGATAGAATCGGAATTTGGGGTTGGTCTTATGGTGGTTATATGTCGTCTTTAGCAATAACCAAAGGTGCCGATACGTTTAAAATGGCAATTGCAGTTGCGCCAGTAACTTCATGGCGATTTTACGATACCATTTATACCGAACGCTATATGCAAACTCCGCAAGAAAACGCAAGTGGTTATGATGAAAATTCGCCAATAAATTTTGCACATTTATTAAAAGGTAAATACTTACTTATTCATGGTACGGGCGATGATAATGTACACCTTCAAAATACAATGCGAATGGTGAATGCTTTGATTGAAGCCAATAAAGATTTTGATTTAATGATTTATCCAGATAGAACGCATGGTATTTATCGTGGTAAAAACACGAGATTGCATTTATATAAAAAAATGACTAAATTTATCAAGGATAATTTGTAATTAAATAACCCTGCCAGGGTTTTAAACCCTGGCAGGGTTGAAAAAAGATACAGTAAGATATTCACAAAAGTTTAAATATTATGGAAATAACATTTACTACAAAAGAAGAAAGTAATCAAGCACAACAAAATAATTTTTTAAGACTATCTAAAATTGAACGTTTTTATTTTTTTTTAAGACTGTCGGAACGAATTAATAAATTCCCTACTAAAAGGAATAAAAAGAAAACCGATAATTTTGAAATTATAATTTTATAAAAAATGAAATGGGAAGATAAAATAGATTTATTTATAAAATTATCAAATAAACACAAAGTTAAAATGCTAATGGTTGGTGGTGGTGCAACTAATTTTCATGGTTACCAAAGACATTCCGCAGATGTTGATTTTTGGATTGATACAACTACTGCAAATTTCGATAAATTAATATTTGTTTTTAACGAAATGGAATATGATATTTCAGAATTTCCACACAAAGTAATAAATCAACTACAAAACATTTCAATAAAATTTTCACCTATGGATTTAAATTTACAGTTAATTACAAGGTTTTCTGTAAATAAAACTTTTGATGAAGCATATAAAGATAGTGAAGAAACAACCGTTAATAATCAACAATTTTTAAAATATAATGTATTGTCTTTAGAAGATTTAATTACAAGTAAAATAAAAGCAAATAGACCAAAAGATTTATTAGATATTCAAGAGTTAAAAAAAATTAATAAATTGAAATAATATCAAATGCAACAACATCAATTCTATCTATTTACCGAATTTTTAATCGCATTAATTGGTGGATTTTTATTGTTGGCTATTTGGTTAGTTGTACAAAAAAAGTTTCGTAATAAATTAACTTCCGAAATCTCTATAAAACGATTCGATAAAGGCTTGTTATTTATAAGTCTATCGGTTTTTGTTTGGGCTTTATCGTCTTTATTAATCTTGATTTTTAACACTTATAATATTAGTAATTGGTTCACTATTATTAGTCAAAACATGTTTTCTATATTAAATTCTATGTTTTTAATATTGGCATTATATTATTTTGATAATTCGCCTAACTATATTTATAATAATAAAAAAAGCACCAAACGTATTATTGCTTTCTTTGTTATTTTATCTATAACTTCTTTAGGGTTAGCGCTGTTTTTTGGGGAAACTATTAATACAAAAGGCATAAGATATAACACAATCCCAGATGTATTATTATCGGCTATTTTAACTTGGTTTTTAGTGTTTTCGTTATACCGAACATTCTATAATAGAAATATGAAAAGCGTTGCCATTATTGCCGTTTTAAGTATTGTGGTTTTATTTTTAACACAAATACCTTTTGTTTTTAATTTTGGAAATTATTCCTTTTTAATAGATTTAACCAAATTAGTTGCTAAAACTACCTTAATATTTGTGTTTTTAGTAGTTGGTACAAGTTGGGTTTTAGAATTGGCACAGTTACCTGAAGCAACAACAATGAAAATTAATTTTATAGATTGGAATAAAATAGAATTATCTATTCCATCAAAAAATATTATCAATCAAAAAATAGATTTTGGTAAGCGAACTACGCAATTTAATAACCTTTTAAAGTTTGCAATCCGTAGAAAATTTGCACCAGAAAATGAAATGTGTATCGAAGTTTATAATGGTGGCGAAATATTAAGTCAAACTTATTTAACAAGAATAATCGACAACATAAACGATATTTTAAACCTTAAAGAAGACACGAAACTAAACCGAAACGACTTTTTTACCTTTATTGGTCAAGCTAAATATCGCCTGCGTTTTTTACCAGAACATATTATAGTTAATTCCGTACTACAACAAGAGTTTATACATAATTTAGAAGAAGAAATTTACAAGAGTTTTAAGCAATAACAATTACGCACAATCGGTTATTTTTAGTTAAAACACCTAACATTAATTTTTAGAGTTAATATTTGTTTGTACTTTGCCGATGACTAAAAATAATTAGTTCGTTTAAATTGACTATTTTTAGGACTTTTATTAACCAAATTAACTCAAAATTTATGTCAACAGTAATTCAAAAACCACATCAGAGAGAACTTTTTGGACATCCAATAGGTTTGTATATTTTGTTTTTCACCGAAATGTGGGAACGCTTTTCTTATTATGGAATGCGTGCATTATTAACTTTATATTTAGTTCAAAAAACTACAGAAAAAGACAACCCTGGTTTGGGTTGGTTAGATTCTGAATCCATAATGCTTTATGGTTGGTACACAATGCTAGTTTACATAGTATCTATACCTGGAGGAATGATAGCTGATAAATTTTTAGGTCAGAAAAAAGCAGTGATGTATGGAGCAATATTATTAGTTATAGGTCATGGAGTTTTAGCCGTTGAAGAAATGTGGGCATTTTACGCAGGTTTAGGGTTTATTGTTTTAGGCGTTGGCCTTTTAAAACCAAACATTTCAGTAATGGTTGGAGGTCTATATAAAGAAGGAGATATACGAAGAGATAAAGGTTTTTCAATATTCTATGTAGGCATTAATTTAGGTGCATTATTAGCAACTTTTATTGTAGGTTATGTAGGTGAAACTATTAATTGGCATTATGGGTTTGGTTTGGCAGGTATTGCAATGATATTAGGGTTAATAGTTTATATATATGGTCAAAAATATTTAACCGAAGTAGGAAACAAACCAACCGTAGAAGATAAAAAAAATGATGTTTCTTTAAGTAAATTGTTTTCAGACTTAACCAAATCCCCAATACACTTATTAATTGTAGGGTTTATTTTTGCTTACGCAATTTATGCAGGTATGACCTATTCTGGTGTTGATAGTTGGGGTTACACGGCCTTATTTATCTTTTTAGGTTTAGTTGCAGGTATGATGATGATGATTTATAAAAATCTAGATACCCAAATATTAAAAGACCGTTTTCTTGTTTTATTACTCTCTTTTTTAATTGTAATTGTATTTTGGGGTGCTTTTGAACAAGCTGGTGGATTAATGAGTATTTATACAAAAACAAAAACAGATAGAATGTTATTTGGTTTTGAAATACCAGCGACATGGTTTCAAGGTTTAAATGCTGGATTTATTATTATATTAGCCGTTCCAATTGCAGGTTATTGGGCAAGAATAAAATTAAAAGGAAAAGAAGCATCTTCTTTATTTAAAATGGCTCTCGGGACAATTATTATGGGTCTTGGTTTTATATTTATGGTTTTTGCCGTGAATGAATTTAACATAAAAGGTAGTTCGGCTATGAAATGGTTAGTTTTAGCTTATTTATTTCATACTATTGGAGAACTTTGTGCTTCGCCTGTTGCGCTTTCGTTTATTACAAAATTAGCACCTATAAAATACGTTTCTTTAATGATGGGAGTTTACTTTGCAGCTTCTGGTTTAGGAAATAAAGTGGCAGGAGTGTTAGGCGAAAGTGCTTCTGAATATGGTGAAAAAGCAATTTTTATAGGAATTACAATTACAACCGTA
>CAYQTF010000172.1:0-4938 GCA_964420345.1 uncultured Flavobacteriaceae bacterium | reverse complement strand
AAAAATTTAGACCAAACCAAACGTTTAGCAGTCATTTTTAAATTACAATCTTTTAAAACAAATGTCGGACTTTTTCCGCCAAGTTCTAAAATAACTGGCGTTAGATTTTTCGCTGCTGCTTGATATACAATTTTACCAACATTAGTAGAACCCGTAAAAAATATTTTATCGAATTTAGAATTTAAAAGTTCGGTGGTTTCTTTAATGCCACCTTCAATTACATGTAAAAAATTAGCATTAAAATTTTCATTAACAATTTTAGCAATCGCTTTTGAACAATGTTTAGTGATTTCACTAGGTTTAATAATTACGGTATTTCCCGCACAAATAGATGCAACAGCAGGCGAAAAAGCCAACTGAATTGGGTAATTCCAAGGTGCAATAATCAACGTATTTCCTAAAGGTTCTGGCATTATAAAACTTTTGGAAGGAAAATTTGCGAAATTGGTTCTTACACGTTTTTTTTTAGACCATTTTTTTACTTTTTTTATGGCTAAATTTATTTCGTGATAGATTAAGGAAAGTTCCGTAGTGTACGTTTCAAATTCCGATTTACCTAAATCTTTATAGATAGCGTCATATAATATATTTTCATTTTCTTTTAAAACTTTTTTTAATTTTTTTAATTGTAGAATTCTAAAAGTGATTGTTTTTGTTTTGTTAGTAAAAAATAACTTTTTCTGCGCTAAAATAATTGTATGTATATTCATTTGTATATTTTTGTCTTTTTAAAAGTTTAAAAATATACAAATGAATCCGTTATTACAAGTTTTTAGTGCCAAACACCAAACTGCCCCTTTTTCTAAAATCAAAAACGCCCATTTTAAACCTGCTTTTATTGCCGCTATTGCGGAAGCAAAAGAAGAAATAGATAATATAGTTGCTAATAACGACAAACCAACTTTTAAAAATACGGTAGAAGCATTAGAATTTTCAGGACAAAAATTAAGCCGAATTTCAGCCATATTATTTAACTTAAATTCTGCCGAAACCAACGAAGAAATTCAAAAAATAGCGCAAGAAGTTTCGCCTTTGCTATCCGAATTTGGTAATGATGTTACTTTAAATGAAGGTTTATTTTTACGAATAAAAGACGTTTACGAAATAAGATCTTCACTGAGATTAAATGAAGAAGAAACAACCTTATTAGAAAAAAAATACAAATCGTTTGTGAGAAATGGCGTAAATTTAAACGAAAATGACAAAGAAAAACTAAGAGAAATAGATAAAAAATCTGCCAAATTAAAATTACAATTTGGCGAAAATGTTTTAGCAGAAAGCAATGCTTTTGAAATGCTATTAACAGATGAAAACCAATTAAAAGGTTTGCCAGATAGTGCAAAAGAAGCTGCTAAATTATTAGCAGAATCTAAAGGTGAAAAAGGTTGGTTGATAACTTTAGATTCCCCAAGTTACATTCCGTTTATGAAATACGCAGACGATAGAGAACTTAGAAAAAAGTTAGCAATCGCTTTTGGTTCAAGAGCATTTCAAAACAATGAAAACGATAATAAGCAAAACGTTTTAGATATTGTAAATTACCGACATGAAAGAGCAAATTTATTAGGTTACAAAACACATGCACATTTTGTTTTAGAAGAACGCATGGCAGAAAACCCTGAAAATGTTTTATCATTTTTAGAAGAACTTTTAATAAAAGCAAAACCAGCTGCACAAGAAGAATTTCAAAAGTTAAGTGATTTTGCTAAACAAGACGGAATTGAAAAATTACAAAAATGGGACGCATCTTATTATTCAGAAAAATTAAGAAAAGAATTATTTGATTTAGATGAAGAAGCTTTAAAACCTTATTTTGAATTAGATAATGTGTTAGAAGGTGTTTTTACTATTATAGGTGAATTATTTGAAATATATTTTAAAGAAAGTACAGAAATAGATACATACCATAAAGATGTAAAAACCTACGAAGTAAATGATTATTGGGGTAATTTTATTGGCGTATTTTATGTAGATCTCTTCCCTAGAAAAGGAAAAAGAAACGGCGCTTGGATGACTTCTTACAAATCACAATGGAGAAAAGAAAAAAATTCAAGACCACACATATCTATAGTATGCAATTTCACCAAACCTACAAAAACACAACCATCATTATTAACTTTTAATGAAGTAACCACATTGTTTCATGAATTTGGGCATGCTTTGCATGGTATGTTAGCAAATACAGATTACCCGAGTTTGTCTGGTACAAATGTTTATTGGGATTTTGTAGAATTACCAAGTCAACTTTTAGAAAATTGGGCATACGAAAAAGAAGCATTAGATTTATTTGCAACACATTATAAAACCAATGAAATTATTCCTATGGAATTGGTAGAAAAAATAAAAAAAGCAGCCAATTTCATGGAAGGTATGACAACGCTTAGACAATTAAGTTTTGGTTTGTTAGACATGAATTGGCATGCTAACGCTGGCGAATCTAAAGAGATAATTTCTTCTGTTAAAGATTTTGAAAGCGCTTCTTTTAAAGACACACAATTATATCCTGATGTAGAAGAGAATTGCATGAGTACCGCATTTTCACATATTTTTCAAGGCGGTTATTCTTCGGGTTATTATTCGTATAAATGGGCAGAAGTTTTAGATGCCGATGCGTTTGCTTATTTTAAAGAAAATGGTATTTTCGATAAAAAAATTGCTGCTAAATTTAAGAAAACTGTTTTGTCGCAAGGTGGCACACAAAACCCAATGGATTTATACATAGAATTTAGAGGCAAAAAACCAGATGCAAATGCTTTATTAGAACGTGCTGGACTTTTGTAATTTTTTTTTTGGATTTTAAAATATAGTTGATCTGTATAAAATTACTTTGTTAATTGGTTCTGTATGGTTAGTAGCAGATTTTTATAGCATTATATTTTTAGTGCAAAACCACCATTAACTATGCATTTCTTAAGATTGTATTTTTTCATTCAGTTTCTTATTCAATTTTACTTTTATCCCTAAATAAAAATTAATTCCTTGGTTTGGTATTTCTAATATTTTAAAGCGTGATAAGTGGTCAATATAATTGGTGTTAAATAAATTCTTAACTCCTGTTGAAATTTCTATCGGATTGTTTTGTGTTGTAATTTCTAGATCTAATCCAATGTTTATTAGATTATAATCATTTGTTGCTGTTTCAAAAAGTCCTGTTCGGTTTTGTTGAAATTTATAAATATGTTGAACAAATACATTTTTTAATTGCAATTTTCCTTTGTGAGAAATCTCGGCACTTACCGTAGAATTTAATCTTGTTTGTGGGATTAATGGTAATGGATTTCTGTTTCTATCTTCTGCTATAACAGTTGAGAGGTTACTTTCTAAATGTAACCAATGAATTTTGTGCGGATGGTAATGAAAGCCTAATTCTCCACCGTATAAAAAGGCATTTGTTTGTATATATTCAAATACAGGACTGTTTTCAATTATCAAATCTGTTGGCGAAAGAAGAATATAATTTTGAATGCTATTGTAAAAAGGATTTACTGAAAAACTAAAATGTTCGTCTTGATAATCAAATGAAAAATCTATTTGAGTAGCATTTTCATTAGCAAGATTAGTATTTCCTTTTATATAACGATTAGTTCCGTGATGTACACCATCTGAAAGTAATTCGGTCGTATTTGGCGCTCGAAAACCGCTTGAAATATTAGTTCTAAATTTAGTTTTTTTCAATTTATAAACTGCTCCACCTGAAAACGTAAGTCCGTTGTACGATTTTTTAAGTTCCGGGAAATTACCTTCATCTGTTATCATTTCTTTAGTATCAATTTCTCGAAAGTCTGCCCTTATTCCACCTTGAAATTGAAGTTTGTCAAATTTTAAATTTCCTAAAACAAAAGTTCCAAAATCAGTTGTGTTAGCATCTGGAATTAATATTTCCTCTCCGTTATTTAGGTTAGATTGTACCATACCTTGTGAACCAATAACAAAATCGAAATGGTCTTTGTAGGTTGGCGAATACCATTTTATATTGTAGGTATATGTACTTAATTTTAACCCTAACGCTTGCTTATTAATAGCATCTTCAAATTCTTTTCGGTAATTATTTGTGTATCCTAAAGTTACATTCAGTTTTGAATTACCTGTGTGAAAAATATTTTCAAAACTTAAATTATGATTGTCGATGGTCTGAAATGGTAGTATAAAATTTCTTTGAGTTGAATTAGTGAAAGTAGCATCTTCAACTATTCCGTAATTGTTTTGAAGATAACTGTATCTAATATTTGAAATCCAATTTCTTGTATTGAAACCAAACGAACTTTTAATGTTTTTTTCGTCAAAACGAGTATTAAATACTCTGTCAAAATTTGGTACTTGGTAATCTGCTTGTGAAGAATATGCACCAAAAATATTAAATTTTAATTTGCCTTTGTTTATTTTTAATCCAGCATTAGTAAGAAAACCTAAAGTATTCGAGAGGAATTTTGTTTGAGCAAACCCTTCAATGGTATTTTGTCTTGCATAACGCTCGTCAATAAAGTAAAGTACGCCACCTAAAGCGTCAGAACCATAAAGTAAAGATGCAGGTCCTTTTATTACTTCTACACTTTCAATACCAACTTCTCCAACTCCTAAACCGTGTTCGTCTCCCCATTGTTGATTTTCAATTCTAATTCCTTGTGCATAGGTTACAATTCTATTGCCAGACAATCCTCTAATTACTGGTTTTCCAATTCCTGCACCTGTTGTAGTCTGTTCTACTCCAGGAATATTGCTAATAGCTTCTGCTAATGTTAAAGGAGAAGTTTGTTGTAATTCAGTAATTTTTTTATGCGTAATATTTACGATATTTTCTCCTTGTAATCTTCCAAGTGGTGCAGAAATCACAATCTCTTCTAATTCAAAATGTCCTTTTTCGAGATAAAATACTTTTTCTTTTGTTGTATCAATATTTAAAATTTCATCAATGATATTGTAACCAACAAAAGTTATTTG
>CAYQTF010000171.1:0-4942 GCA_964420345.1 uncultured Flavobacteriaceae bacterium | reverse complement strand
GAAACCTATGCTGCTTTGGGTAATTTAGACAAAGCACTAGATTATTACAAAGAACAAACTATTTTATTTGAAGAACTTTACCAAGAAAACAAAAAAAATGTTGCCTTTAAAAACGGCTTGGCAATTTCGTACGCAAAAATAGGCATGCTTTATAAAATAAAGTTCAAAAAACCTAAACTGGCATTACCTTATCTTAAAAAAGCACAACTAATTTTTAAAGAATTACACCTTGCTTATCCAAAATATAATGAGTTTAAACAAAATCACACTAATATTCAAAAAGAATTAGATGTAAAGTAAATATCTTATTTTTATTTTCTACGAAATTTATAATTTTTATTACAGACATTTTTGCAATATTAAACCATCCACTATTTATACGAAATTTAGTAATCTTAAATTGATACAACTAAATTCAAACAATTATGTTTGAAAATACTAAGTTTTCATGATTTGAATTAAAGTATATTTTAGTCAACCTTAATCAAAAACAATTGACTCAATCGGTAAAAAACAAAACCAATTACAACACCTAAAAATAAACCCAAGGTAATATCGATTGGAAAATGTACACCACAATAAATACGGCTATATGCAAATAGTATTGGCCAAATAAGTAATAGAAATATGTATTTATAGTTGTTTCTTAAAAGAAGAATAAGAAAAGTAGTTACTGCAAAAGAAGTGGTCGAATGACCAGAAACAAAACTATAACTACCAGGAGTTTTTAGAATTCTAATAATATCTTTTAATATAGGGTCGTTATTTGGTCGTAATCGTCCAACAGAATCTTTAATAAAATTAACCAATTGATCCGAAAAAGTAACTAGTAAAGCAGCAAACACAACTAAAATAGCACCTTTTTTCCAGCCATAAGATTTTATTAATAAATAAAATAAAATTAAAAATAATGGCCACCAACAATCTTTATCGGTTATTATTAACCAAAAAGCGTCCCATTTTTCGGTACCTAATGCGTTTAAATTAACTAACAATTCACGATCGCTTTGTATTAATTTATCCCAAAATGAAGGTGTAGTTTTTGAAATTTGTAAAGAAAATGAGGACATATTTTTATGGTAATTAGAAAATAGAATTTATATAAGTCTTAATTTTTCGACTAATAATTTTTAAAAATATCTAAAAATTATCGCTTTCTTTTAATTGGTCCTGTTAAATCTTTAAAATTATTAGTAACCGATTTTTTCACATCATCAACCGAATCTTTAATATCTTTTATAAATTCGGTATCTAAGCCATTTCCTTTAGCAGATTTGTTAATCTCTCGTTTCACATCGTTGGTAGCGTCTTTTATTTGACGCATGCCTTTACCAAGACCACGTGCTAAATCTGGTATTTTATCTGCGCCAAATAGCATTACTGCTATAATTACGATGATGAATATTTCTTGTCCGCTTATGAATAAAAACATATTACAAAAGTAGTGAAATGTTTGTTATTAATTTAGTTTTTTCTTGAGTGTTTTATCATTTCGGAAAACCATAAAGTTCCAAAAGAAAAGAAATTATTAACCAAATTTATTAAATTGAATTAAAAACAATATTTTTGTAAAAACAAATTTATTAAATGATTACTATAAACGATTTCAACTTCAAAGACAAAAAAGCATTAATTAGAGTAGATTTTAATGTGCCTTTAAACGATAAACGAGAAGTTACAGACACCACAAGAATTGAAGCAGCAAAACCTACAATTACCAAAATTTTAAAAGATGGCGGAAGTGTAATCCTAATGTCTCATCTAGGAAGACCAAACGGAAAAGAAGTTAAATTTTCACTTAAAAATATTGTTTCTAAAGTCGAAGAAATTTTAGAACAAAAAATAAAATTTGTAGATGATTCTATTGGCGATAAAGTAGAACATGAAGTAACTAATCTAAAAAACGGTCAAATACTTTTATTAGAAAATCTACGTTTTTACAAAGAAGAAAAAGAAGGCAATAAAGAATTCGCTAAAAAATTAGCCAATTTAGGCGATATTTATGTAAACGATGCTTTTGGTACAGCACACAGAGCGCACGCTTCAACAGCAATTATTGCTCAGTTTTTTTCTGAAAACAAATGCTTTGGTTTGTTATTAGCCAAAGAAATTGAAAGCATCAATCATGTTTTAAATAATAGCAAAAAACCAGTAACCGCTGTAATTGGTGGAGCAAAAGTGTCTTCTAAAATCGAAGTCATTAATAATATTATGGACAAAGTAGATAATATTATTATTGGCGGTGGCATGGCATTTACATTTATAAAAGCACAAGGTGGAAATATTGGCAATTCTTTAGTGGAAGATGATAAATTAGAATTAGCCTTAGAAATTTTAGCAAAAGCGAAAGCAAACAAAACAAGAATACATTTACCAATAGATGTTATTGCTGCAGATGCTTTTTCTAACGATGCAAACACCATGATTGTTGAGGCAAATGATATTCCTGATGGATGGATGGGATTAGATTCGGGCCCAAAAACTAATGTTGGTAATTCTTTTGTTATCGCAGGTTCTAAAACCATTTTATGGAATGGTCCTTTAGGCGTTTTTGAAATGAAAAAATTCGCAAAAGGAACAAGAGAATTAGGTTACGCAATTAAAGATGCTACTTTAGAAGGTGCTTTTTCATTGGTTGGCGGCGGAGATTCGGTTGCTGCAGTAAAAAAGTTTCAATTTGCAGATAAAATGAGTTACGTATCTACTGGTGGCGGCGCAATGTTAGAAATGTTAGAAGGAAAAAAATTACCTGGTATTGAAGCTATTTTGAATTAATAAATACTTAAAAATAACCCTGCAAGGGTTTTAAACCCTTGCAGGGTTGAAACCCAAAATGAAAACAATAATAGCAACAAAAAGAATTATACTTAGAGAATTTACTCTAGATGATATAGATGCTGTTTTTCATCAATCAAGAAATCCAAAAAATTGGAAAAATAGATAATAATAACCAAGTAAACATTAAGAATGAATCAAAAAGAACTTTGGATAGAAATAGATAAAATTCTATGGAATGATTGGGATCCAATTGGTGTAAATAATATCGCTTCAGACGATGAATATCGAGGATATGTTTATGAAATAAAAAAAAATCTAAATAACAATATTACTAAAATTGAGCTTATAGAGTTACTGTATTATTTTGCAAATGATACTATGGGTTTATCGACAACTAAAGAGGATCATTACTGTGTTGCAATAGAACTATTAAAACTAATCAATAAATAGAGGTGTATTAAAATGGCTAAACAAAAATCAAAATTCTTCTGTCAAAATTGTGGTGCACAGCATGCCAAATTATTAGGTAAATGTACCACTTGTGACGAATGGGGAACTGTAGTTGAAGAAATTATTCAAAAGGAATCTAAAAATTCTGGAAGAAATTGGAACACAACTAAAACCAAAAAAGTTAGCAAAGCAGTTAATATTAAAGAAATATTAATAAATGAAGAAGATCGCTTTAAAACAAATAACAACGAATTAGATAATGTGCTTGGCGGCGGATTGGTAAAAGGTTCCGTAATATTACTTGGTGGTGAACCTGGCGTTGGTAAATCGACTTTAATTTTACAGATTGCTTTACAGATGCCACAAAAAGTCTTGTATGTTTCTGGCGAAGAAAGTAAAAGTCAGATTAAAATGAGAGGTGAAAGGTTGCAAATTAAAAATGATAATTGTTTAATTCTAACCGAAACTAACACACAAAATATTTTTAAATCTATTGCCGAAAATCAACCAGAAATGGTGGTTATAGATTCCATTCAAACCTTGCATACCGATTTTATTGAAGCAAGTCCAGGCAGCATTTCGCAAATTAGAGAAACGGCATCTGAACTTATAAAATTTGCCAAAGAAACCGCAACACCAGTTTTGTTAATTGGTCACATTAACAAAGAAGGAAGTATTGCAGGTCCAAAAATATTAGAACATATGGTTGACGTTGTCTTGCAATTTGAAGGCGATAGAAATCATACTTACAGAATTTTACGTGCTAATAAAAACCGATTTGGTTCAACCGCCGAATTAGGTATTTACGAAATGCTAAGTTCGGGTTTACGAGAAATTGAAAACCCATCTGAAATATTAATTTCCGAAAAAGATGCTTCTTTAAGCGGTACTGCAATTGCAGCAACTTTAGAAGGAATTCGACCTTTTATGATTGAAGTACAAGCCTTAGTTAGCACAGCAGTTTACGGAACACCACAACGGTCAACAACAGGTTATAATCTAAAACGATTAAACATGATTTTGGCCGTTTTAGAAAAGCGTGCAGGTTTTAGATTAGGTGCAAAAGATGTGTTTTTAAACATTGCTGGCGGATTAAAAGTAGATGATCCAGCAATTGATTTAGCGGTTGTTTGTGCAATTTTATCTTCCAATGAAGATATTGCAATACCACAAAATTATTGCTTTGCAGCCGAAGTTGGTTTGGCAGGTGAAATTAGAGCAGTCAACAGAATTGAACAACGTATTTTAGAAGCCGAAAAATTAGGTTTTGATACGATTATTGTTTCGAAATACAATAAATTCCCGAAGAAAAACTATAATATTGATGTGATTAAAGTTTCAAAAATCGATGAAGTTTTTAATGTTTTATTTTAACTAGAAAAAAAAGAATTTTTCCGCAGATTAGTTTCGTTTTAATTTGGTATAGTTTTGTTGGTTCTACTACAAATTTAATGGTTTTGTTTGTGTTTTTTGTTGTTTTCTTGATATCCTTTTATCTACTAAAATGAAGTTGAGTTTGAAATAGAACTTGAAACTAAAGTAGAAATTTTTAAAAAAACCATACAATTCTGCGAAAATCTGCAGGAAATAACACAACAATAAAAAGGGTGATTTTCCCCTAAATTAAAACGTTAACTAACTATATATTTGTAGCATAACTAATTGCTATGAAAATATTTAAGTTTATTCCTGCATTCTTAACATTATCTATGAT
>CAYQTF010000170.1:0-4969 GCA_964420345.1 uncultured Flavobacteriaceae bacterium | reverse complement strand
ACAATTTGGTCTTTTGTCTAATATCTAATAGCGAAGCGGTCTAATGTCTTTATCGAACAATACTAATTAACTAATTAAAAATAAGTAAAATAAAATGTTTTCAAACCTTTCAAGTAATTTATAAATGGACTCATTAACACAAATTGTATTAGGAGCAGCAGTTGGCGAAGTAGTTTTAGGAAAAAAAATAGGCAATAGAGCCATTTTTTGGGGCGCAGTTGCTGGTACAATACCAGATTTAGATGTGCTTTTAAATTTAATAGTTTCCGATAAAATGACGGCAATGTTAATGCATCGTGCTTTTTCACATTCCTTTTTATTTGCCTTTTTAATGGCACCAATTTTTGGATATTTACTTAGTAAAATATTTAAGAGGAGTAAAGCAACCTTTCGAGATTGGACATTATTATTCTTTTGGGGTTTACTAACACATATTCTGCTTGATGTTCAAACAACATATGGCACGCAATTACTTTGGCCTTTTACTAATCGTTTTGCTATTGGTAATATTTTTGTTGCAGATCCATTATATACTGTACCATTTTTGCTTTTTGTAATTACGGTTATGTTTTTTAAACGAAGCAATCCAAAAAGAGCAAAAATTAATAAAATTGGCCTTTATATTAGTACAGGTTATTTAGTTTTAACCTTACTTGTTAAAGCATATACCTATCAAGTTTTTACTAAAAATTTGAGTTTACAGAACATAAAATTTAACCGTATCGAAACTGGTACAACACCTTTAAATGCGATACTTTGGTATGCAAACGTTGAAACGGATGGTGATTATTATATAGGTTATTATTCCATTTTTGATAAAGATAAAAACATTAAATTCAAAAAATATGATAAAAATTTTGAATTAAGAAATAAACTAAAAGACTATAGAAATTTTAAAAGAATGAATCATTTCTCTAAAAATTGGTATGTATTATCTCAAAAAGAAGGTGAAATTTATTATGATAATATCCGTTTTGGTACTAACGGATTTAGATATGAAGACAGAGATTTTTTTATGACAAAAAGAATTCATTTTGTAGATAATGACATTGAATTCATAAGAAAAACTAAAAATTCAAAAGTTGATTTAAGTAATATAACATTTTTTCAAAAAGTGGTTTATTTTTTTGAACAAGTAAAACCATTTATAAACAGAATAATTGATAGAGCAAAAGGTAATAAATAATAACTTACCATCTAATAATAACGCTTCCCCAAGTAAAGCCAGAACCAAAAGCGGCTAAAACCACTAAATCATTTTCTTTAATTTTGTTTTGTTCCCAAGCATCTGTTAACGCAATAATAATTGAGGCTGCGGTTGTATTACCAAATTTCATGATATTATTAAATACTTGATCATTACTTAGTCCGAATTTTTTCTGTACAAATTGTGAAATTCTTAAATTTGCCTGATGTGGTATAAGCATGTCAATATCTTCGGTATTTAGATTGTTTTTATCGAGACCTTCTTTAATGACTTCGCTAAAACGAACAATAGCATTTTTAAATACAAAAGTGCCATCCATATACGGAAAGTAAGAAATATCTTCACCATTGGTGTTAATAATGTCTGGAACCCAATTTTTTATACTAGGAGATTTTACAATTAATTTATCGGCATATTTTCCTTCCGAATGCAAATGAGAAGATAAAATACCTTTATTGTTATCTTCGGTTCTTGAAAGCACACAAGCACCAGCGCCATCACCAAAAATAACAGAAACACCACGACCTCTTGTTGTTTTATCTAAACCGTTAGAGTGATATTCTGCACCAATAACTAATATATTTTTATACATACCAGTTTTAATAAACTGATCCGCAGTAGAAAGAGCATAAATAAAACCCGAGCATTGGTTTCTAATATCAATAGCGCCAATAGTTGGCATGTCTAACATGTCTTGTATTTGAACGCCACAACCAGGAAAAAAATAATCTGGACTTAGAGTTGCAAACACAATAAAATCGATATCATCTTTAGTTAATCCTGCACGTTCTATGGCTATTTTTGCCGCTTTCGCACCCATTGTTGCAGAAGATTCGTCGGAGTTTTTATCAATCCATCTACGTTCTTTAATACCTGTTCTTTCTTGAATCCAAGCATCGTTAGTGTCCATTAAATCAGATAAATCATCGTTTGTAACTATATTTTCAGGTACATAATAACCAAGACCTGTAATTTTTGAATTATACATAATGTATTGTTTTTTGTTGCTAGTTTTACTAGTTCAAAGATAAGAAATTATTAGTTAAAGTTCTGCTATCGATAATGTAAATATCTAGTAGTTTTTTCTTTTTAAACTACAATAGATATACCAAGTCTTAAGTTTCCTTTTGTGTCTTTTGTGGTTCTTTTAATTTGTATCTATATAATGTTCTATTTAATTTATAAAAATTCAATAAAAATTAGCAAAATTTTATCAATTAAAATTAGTTCAATTATTTACCTTTGTCAGATGTTTAAATCAATTATTTTTACTAGTGTATTTTTGTTTTCCATTATCGGAATGGCACAAATTAAAGAAAGTAAAAAAGAGAAACGCTATACTAATAAATTGGTAGATAGTGTTTTGTATAAAGATGAATATAAAGTGAAACTAAGTGGTAAAACAAAATTAACCGATTATAAAATATTTTCTCATCAAAGAGATACTACCTATATAGACACAACTTTAACTATCGAAAAAGATTATAAATTTAATTTTATACAACGTGACGATTTTGAGTTGTTAGCATTTAATAATCAAGGACAAACTTTTAATAAATTAGGCTATGATTTTGATAAAACATCTTTATATCCTGAAACAGGAGCAAGAGCAAAGCATTTTAATCATTACGAAGTTGAAGATATAAAATATTACGAAGTACCAACGCCAACCACAATCTTAACTTGGCGAACAGGTTTAGAGCAAGGGCAATTTTTAAATTCTCTTATAACATTAAATGCCTCTAAAAGGCATAATATTTCTTTAGCATATAAAGGATTACGATCTTTAGGTAAATATAGAAACAGCCTAAGTAATCATGGTAATATGCGTTTAACATTTAGTTATTTAACTAAAAACAAAAAATACCGATTTAGAATTCATCAAACGGCACAAGAAATAGAGAATGATGAAAATGGTGGTTTAACAACCGAATCTATTACATTTTTTGAAACGGATAATCCAGAATTTAGAGAAAGAGCAAGATTGGTTACTAACTTTACCGACGCTACTAATTTTTTAAGAAGTAATCGCACCTATTTTGAGCATGATTATGCAATTTGGCAAAGAACGGATAGTGTTCAAAATGTAAAAACAAGTTTAAAAGTTGGACATCAGTTTAATTATGAAACTAAGCATTATCAATTTTTTCAAAACAATGCAAATGATTTTTTTGGAGAAGCATTTGAATCAGATATTGATGATAGAAATAAATTAACAAAACTACATAACCAAGTAAATGTTAGTTTGCAATCACCAATAATATTAGGTCGATTAAAAGTCTTTTTAGATAATTATGATTATGATTATCGATACGGTAAAACTAAAATAATTAGTAATCAAATCATTGCACAAAGTTTAAATGGCAATGTAACTTCTTTTGGCGCAGATTGGGTAACTTATTATAAAAATATTAAAATACATGCTAAAGCAGCATCTACCATAACAAATGATTTAAATGCAAATTATTTTAAAGCAACGGCAACGTATAAAAAGGATAGTTTGTTTGTTGTAAATGCTTCCATTTTAAATAATAGTAAATCACCAAATTTTAATTTTTTATTGAATCAGAGTGATTATAAAGTTTATAATTGGCAAAACGATTTTAAAAATGAATTAACTAGAACGTTGTTATTTGAATTTAGATCGGATAAATGGCTAAACGCTACGGCGCAAATCACCCAATTAGATAATTACGCTTATTTTGCCGATTTGAATAATGACGGTCAAGCCGAAGCAAATCAATACGATAAAACAGTAAATTACTTAAAAATAAAAGTATCTAAAGAATTTAAATATCGAAAATTTAGATTAAATAATACTATAATGTACCAAAAAATTGCGACAGGTTCGGAAGTTTTTAGGGCGCCAGAATTTGTAACTAGAAATAGTTTGTATTATACCAATTATATTTTCAGAAAGAAACCTATGGAATTACAAACTGGTATCACGTTTAAATATTTTTCAAAATATTATGTGAATGATTATAATCCATTATTATCAGAATTTACCATTCAAAATCATACCGAAATAGGGAATTTTCCGTTAATAGATTTGTTTGTGAATGCTAAAATAAGACAAACAAGAATCTATTTTAAAGCAGAACATTTAAATTCAATTTTTACAGATAAAAATTATTATGCAGCACCAACATATCCGTATCGTGATTTTATTATTCGCTTTGGTTTAGTTTGGAACTTCTTTATTTAGTGGTCAGGAAAAACTCACACTTTTTTTTATCAATTTAAATATTAAACGCTGTATTAAAATTATTTAAGTAATGATGCTTTTTAGTAATTGATTTTATTGGTCTCAAAAATAGTTAAAACTATTCACTTTAGTGCATTTCGCTTTAGCTTCTAAAAATTTTTATCTTTGTGGTATGTCAAAACAAAGAACAAATGGTCATACAGTTTCAAGATTAACGGTTCATATAGTTTGGAGTACCAAGTATCGTTATAAGGTTTTAAAAGGAGATATTCAAAAGCGTTGTAGAAAGTTGTTAATACAAATTTGCGATTCAGAGGATATTGTAATATTGAAAGGAGTCGTTTCTAGCGACCATATTCATATGCATATTGAGTATCGACCTTCACAAGATATAAGTACAATAGTGAAGAAATTAAAAGGTAGAACCTCACGAAAGATACAGCAAGAGTTTCCAATTATTACGTAAGAAATATTGGGGAAGGCATTTTTGGGCAATTGGTTTTGGTTGTTGGAGTACAGGTAATATTACAGATAAAATGGTAAATGAGTACTTG
>CAYQTF010000169.1:0-4979 GCA_964420345.1 uncultured Flavobacteriaceae bacterium | reverse complement strand
AATATTAGAAGTCGATTTACACATTCATCAGATAACAAAATCAAATAAATATTTAAGTAATTTCGATATGTTAAACCGTCAAATTAATTTTGCGAACCAGAAAATTAAATTTGCCATTAAAAACAATATTCAAAGAGTAGTTTTTATTCACGGTATTGGTCAAGGAGTTTTAAAAGTTGAGTTATATAAATTATTCAAAAAGTATAAAGTTGAAATTAATGATGCTAATTATCAAAAATATGGTCAAGGCGCAACCGAAATTTATATTTATAAAAGTAGTAACCTTTAACGCTATCCATATTATTTTCTTACATTAGCATTACTTATGATACAATTTATATTAAATAATAATCTCGTTGTCACGGATGAAAAATCAGGTAAAACACTTGTAGATTTTATAAGAGAAAACCGGCAATTAAAAGGAACAAAAATTGGTTGCCGTGAAGGCGATTGCGGTGCTTGTACTGTTCTAGTTGGGTCGATAATCGATGATAAGGTAATTTACAAAAGTATTACTTCGTGTATTTCGCCTTTAGGTAACGTAAACGGAAAACACATTGTAACTGTAGAAGGAGTTAATCTTGATAAAAAGTTAAATGTAGTACAAGATGCAATGGCAGAAAACTTCGCAACACAATGCGGATTTTGCACACCAGGTTTTGTAGTTTCTTTAACTGGTTATGCGTTAAATAAATGTTATAACAATCAAATAGACGCTATTAGCGGAAATATTTGTAGATGTACAGGCTATAAATCCATTGAAAAAGCAGCGAATGAAGTAGAAGAAAAATTAACTTCTAGAAAATTAGAAGATTTAATTAAAAACAGATTTGTACCAAAATATTTTGAAGGAATAATTGAAAAATTAAAAGGTTTAAAAATTGAAAATTCCAAATCCAATCCCAAAGCGTCGAGACAACATTCAAAATCTACAACAGTTGCCAACGGAACAGATTTATATGTAAGACACGCAGACAATCTAACCGAACAAAATGTAAACTTAATAGGAGAGAAGTCAGCTTTAAAAGGAATTACATTTAAAAACGGGATTTGCAAAATAGGAGCAAGCACAACAGTAACCGAACTATTAGAAAATCAACAATTAAAAGCAATCTTTCCAAATCTTAAAAAACATTTAAAATTAGTTTCGTCTGAACCAATAAGAAATATGGGAACACTTGGTGGGAACTTTGTAAATGCATCACCAATTGGCGATATGTCAATTTTCTTTTTAGCATTAGATAGTACATTACATTTAGTTAACGATTCAGAAAGAGAAATTCCGTTTAAAGAATTTTATAAAGAATATAAAAAATACGACTTACAAGAAAACGAATTAATCAAGGCGATTTCTTTCAAAATACCAAATAAAAACACCAAATTTAATTTCGAAAAAGTAAGTAAACGAACACATTTAGATATTGCAACCGTAAATTCGGCTTGTACTATTACAGTAGATAATAACATCATAATAAAAGCGCATTTTGCTGTTGGAGGTGTTGCTGCAATTCCAAAATATTTAAAAAAAACATTTGAATTTGTAGCAAATAAAGAACTTTCCGTGACAACGATAAAAGAAGCAGAAAAAATAATGCAAACAGAAATAAGTCCAATTGCAGATGTACGTGGAACAATCGAGTACAAACGATTATTAGCAAGACAATTGTTCTTTGCACATTTTGTAGAGATTGGTTTCCCGCAGATCTCGCAGATTTTCGCAGAATAAGTTAAAAAAAATATAAAATAACGGAACCCTACTAGGGTTTTAAACCCTAGTAGGGTTATTATAAACTAATGAAAAACATAGACTCATACACACATCTTAGAGGCGAATCCTTATTCGTTGATGACTTAATTGTAAGACAAGACACACTTTACGGTTTAACGTTCGACTCGCCAAAAGCACACGGAACAATAATTTCTGTAAATTATGCTAAAGCGGAAGCATTAAAAGGTGTTATAAAAATATTTACTTATAAAGATATTTTAGGCGAAAATCAAATTGGTGGCATCATTCAAGATGAAGAACTTTGGGCAGAAAAAGAAGTCCATTTTTGTGGACAACCAATCGCTTTTATAGTTGCAGAATCCGAAGCAATTGCTAAAAAAGCAAGAAAGTTAATAGAAATACAAATAGAAGAATTACCAATAATCACCACAGCAAAACAAGCCAAAGAAAAAGGTAGTTTTATAAATGCACCAAGATCTTTTAGTTTAGGTGATACTAAAAAAGCATTTGCAAATTGTGATTACGTTTTTGAAGGAGAAACTTTTAGTAACGGTCAAGAACATTTATATTTAGAAACGCAAGGTTGTTATGCAGTTCCGTTAGAGAATGGCAATATAAAAATCACATCTTCTACACAAGGACCAACGCAAGTACAAAAAATAACAGCAAGAGTTTTAGGTATCGCCATGCATAAAATTGAACTTGAAGTTATACGTCTTGGTGGCGGTTTTGGTGGTAAAGAAGATCAAGCAACACCTTGGGCAGTTATGGCTGCAGTTGCCGTGCAACACCTTAAAAAACCTGTAAAATACATCTTAAATCGTCATGATGATTTACGCATGACAGGCAAACGTCATCCGTATGAATCGACTTTTAAAATCGGATTAAATAAAGACTTAAAAATCACTGCTTTTGAAGTAGAGTTTTTACAGAACTCTGGTGCGGCGGCAGATTTGTCGCCTGCAATTGCAGAACGAACTTTATTTCATGCAACCAATGCATATTTTATTGAAAACGTGACAACTAAAGTGTTTAGTTGCAAAACAAATTTACCGCCAAATACGGCTTTTAGAGGTTTTGGTGGTCCGCAAGGTATGTTTGTTATTGAGTCTGCTATTGCTAATGCTGCCATTAATATGGGAATTGATAAACGCTTGATACAACATGCGAACTTATTAAAAGAAAACGACGTTTTTTCATACGGACAAATAGCAACAACCGTTGAAGCACAAAATTCATGGAATACTGCGATAGAAAAATTCGAGTTTTATAAAACCGAAAAAAAAATCACCAAATTTAATACAAATAACAATTTGGTTAAAAAAGGAATTTCCATTATGCCAATTTGTTTTGGTATTTCGTTTACAAATACGCCAATGAATCACGCAAGAGCATTGATACATATTTATCAAGATGGTTCGGTTGGTATAAGTACAGGTGCGGTTGAAATGGGGCAATCAGTCAATACAAAAATGTTACAAGTTGCTTATGTAACTTTAGGAATTAATCCTAATAAAGTAAAATTAGAAACTACCAATACCACAAGAGTCGCAAATACATCGCCAACTGCGGCAAGTGCTACAGCAGATTTGAACGGAAAAGCAGTTTTAATGGCTTGTAATAATTTAATTGAAAGACTAAAAGTTGTTGCATCTAAAATACTTTCCGTTAAGGTAAAAGACATAATTATTAAGGAAGATTCTGTTTTTGCAAACAATAAAAAAACAAATATAACTTGGGAAAAACTTATTGAAAATGCCATGTTAGAACGTGTTGCATTAACCGAAAATGCACATTATGCAACACCAATAATTCATTTTGATAAGAGTAAAGAAAAAGGACATCCGTTTGCGTATCACGTTTATGGAACTGCAATAACACAGGTTACTGTAGATTGTTTGCGAGGAACTTATGAAATTGATAAAGTGCAAATCATTCATGATTTTGGTAAGTCTATGAATTTAGGTATTGATATTGGTCAAGTTGAAGGTGCTTTAGTACAAGGAATTGGTTGGATGACTTTAGAGGAAATCGCTTATAATGAACAAGGCAAATTATTATCGAATACTTTATCGACTTATAAGGTGCCAGATGTATTTTCAGCACCAAAAACTATCGAAGTTTTACCTTTAGAAACACCGAGTACAGAAATGGCAATTTTAAAATCAAAAGCAGTTGGTGAACCGCCATTAATGTATGGTATTGGTGCGTATTTTGCAATTCAACAAGCAGTTAAAGCATATAATAAAAATTATAAATTAAAATTTCATTCGCCTTTTACACCTGAAAAGGTTTTGATGGGTTTATATGAAACCTAACCGCAAAGGTCGCTAAGTTTTCGCAAGGAACGCAAAGAAATATTATTTTTGAGAATTTTGAATTAAATTATTAACAGAAGAATATGTGGAAAACACAAAAGAAACCTTGCGACCTTTGCGAAAACTTAGCGACCTTTGCGGTTAATTAACCATGATATACACAAAAAAAAACATATTAAAAGGAGCAATTATCTACGCTATTGGCGATACAATTGCAACATTTTTACTACACGAATTTATGTGGCAAAGGTTATTAGGTATGTTATTTATTGGTGCAACAGTTTACGCATTCGAAATTCCAAATTATTTTGCCTGGATAGATAAAAAAACAACATTTCAAAAAGGAGTAAAAAAAATAATTAGCAAAACATTATTAGCAATTTTGTATTTTAATCCGTTATGGATTGCCAGACATTTGTTTTTTATAAAACTATTTTCTCTAAAATACGATAGTTTAAATTTAAGTTTGTTAGAAATTGCTTTTTGGTCATTTTTAGTGAATATTCCTATTTCAATAATTGCAAATTATATTATTCAGAATAAAATAAAATTAGATTGGCGTTTTATGGCAAGTGCAATATTCTCTGGTTTAATGGCAATTTATTATGCGATGAGTGAGGGTTTTTTTAGTTGAACTTAACCGCAAAGTTCGCTAGGGGAAATACGCAAAGTTAGCAAAGAAAAAAATGTTAATTTTGTTTTGCGATCTTTGCGAAAACTTTGCGACCTTTGCGGTTAAAAATAATAATTTGAAAAATATCTGGCAACAAATACAAACCAAACTAAATCAAAACCATCGAGTTTACTTACTAACAGTAATTAAAAATTCAGGAAGTTCGCCAGGTAGAAAAGGGTTTAAAATGTTAGTTGCCGAAGATGGATTTATTGCAGGTTCTATTGGCGGTGGCATTATGGAATATAAATTAGTGGAA
>CAYQTF010000168.1:0-5122 GCA_964420345.1 uncultured Flavobacteriaceae bacterium | reverse complement strand
AAGTAGATTATATAAAAGGTATTTCGCCAGCAATTGCCATTGAGCAAAAAGTAAATAGCACAAACCCAAGATCTACAGTTGGCACATCAACCGAAATCTATGATTATCTAAAATTACTATTTGCAAGAATTGGCAAAACGTATTCGCCTAAATCGGGTAAAGAAGTAAAAAAAGATAAAGTTTCTGATGTTGTTACTTATATTGAAAAATTAGAAGCAAAAACAAAACTATTACTTTTAGCACCAATAAATTTAACAGCAACTAAAAATATAGAAGTTTATCTTAATGTTTTATTACAACAAGGTTATTCCAGAATAAAAATTGATGAAGATATTGAAAGGTTAAAAACACCTTTTTCTAAAGACTTTATTACAAAAGTAACTAAAGCAAAAAAACTACATTTAGTAGTAGATAGAGTTGTATTACAACATAATGAAGATTTTTTTAATCGTTTAGCAGATTCTATTCAAACTACCTTTTATGAAGGAAAAGGTTTGTGTGCCGTTCATAATTTATCCGATAATAAACAGCAAGAATTTAGTAATAAATTTGAGTTAGATACTATACAATTCTCCGAACCAAACACGCATTTTTTCAGTTTTAATAATCCGTATGGCGCTTGTCCGAAATGTGAAGGTTATGGTAACATAATTGGTATCGATAAAGATTTAGTAATACCAAATACATCACTTTCGTTTTACGAAGATGCCATTGTGCCATTTAAAACCGAACGATTCAAAGATTATAAAAATGGCATAATTGATAATGCTAATAAATCCGATTTCCCTATTCATAAACCTTATTTTGAACTCACAAAAAAACAAAAAGAAATACTTTGGACAGGTAATGAATATTTTAATGGTTTAAATCATTTCTTTGATTACATCGAAAAAAAATCTTATAAAATACAGTTTAGAGTAATGCTTTCTCGCTATCGTGGCAAAACAAAATGTACTAGTTGCGAAGGAAAACGATTACGTAAAGAAACAGATTATGTAAAAATTACTAAAAAAAATATTTCCGATTTAATCGAATTACCATTAGACGAATTATTAGATTTTTTCAAAAATTTAGTCTTAGATAAATACGATGCAAAAATTGCCAAACGCCTTTTAATAGAAATTAATAGTAGATTACAATTTTTAAACGATGTTGGTTTAAATTACCTAACTTTAAATAGAGGTTCAAACACACTTTCGGGTGGCGAATCGCAACGCATAAATTTAGCAACTTCTTTAGGCAGTTCGTTAGTTGGTTCTATGTATATTTTAGACGAACCTAGTATTGGTCTGCACCCAAAAGATACCGAAAAATTAATTGTAGTCTTAAAAAATCTACGTGATTTAGGAAATACAGTAATTGTGGTTGAGCACGATGAAGACATTATGAAACAAGCCGATTATATTTTTGATATTGGTCCAGAAGCAGGTTTTTATGGTGGTGAATTAGTTGCGGAAGGCGATTATAAACAAATCTTAAAATCTAATAGTTTAACTGCTAAATACCTTAACGGAAAATTAGAAATTTCAGTTCCTAAAAAAAGAAGGGAAATTAAAAATTATATAGAAGTAATTGGTGCTAGAGAAAACAATTTAAAAAATATAGATGTTAAGTTTCCGTTGCAATGTTTAACCGTTGTAACAGGCGTTTCGGGTTCTGGAAAAAGCACTTTAGTTAAGAATATTTTATATCCCGCAATTCATAAGCAATTACGTCAATATAGCGATAAAATTGGCGAGTTTACAAAACTAAAAGGCGATATCGCTAGCATACAAGAAATCGAATTTGTAGATCAAAATCCTATTGGTCGCTCAAGTCGTTCTAATCCTGTTACTTATATAAAAGCATACGATGATATTAGAGCATTATTTGCAAATCAGCAGTTATCTAAAATCCGTAATTACAAACCAAAACATTATTCGTTTAATGTAGAAGGTGGCAGATGTGAAACTTGTAAAGGCGACGGAAGAATTACTGTCGAAATGCAATTTATGGCAGATGTGCATTTAACTTGTGATACCTGTAAAGGTAAAAGATTTAAAAAAGAAGTTTTAGAGGTTAAAATATTTGACAAATCCATTTCTGATGTTTTAAGTTTGACAGTAGATGAAGCAATCGATTTTTTTACAAGTATCGAAAATTCCAAAATTGTAAAGAAGATAAAACCATTGCAAGATGTAGGTTTAGGTTATGTACAATTAGGACAATCTTCTTCTACACTTTCGGGTGGCGAAGCACAACGAATTAAACTAGCTTCTTTTTTAATAAAAGGATCTAATGCAAACAAAACCTTATTTATTTTTGATGAACCAACTACAGGTTTACATTTTCATGATATTAAAAAATTATTAAAATCTTTTAATGCACTAATCGATAAAGGTCATTCTATTATTGTGGTAGAGCATAATATTGATTTAATTAAATCCGCAGACTATATTATAGATTTAGGTTTAGAAGGTGGAAAAAATGGTGGAAATTTACTTTTTCAAGGAAGTCCAGAAGATTTAATTAAAATTAAAAAATCTTTTACTGCGGAATATTTAATGGATAAAATTTAAGGTTCTACTAAAAATTCACTAATATAATCCATTAAGAATTCTACTTCAAAAATTAGCGCTTAAACATAGATATTCTGTATTGCAAGTACTTTATCTACGTAAATATATGTGCAGTTTCTTCTAAAAAGACATTGACATATATATTTTGTTGTAAAGTTATAAAATAATAATTTTATATGCAAACAATCTTAATAACTATTAAGACTTTAATCCTCAACTTTTATATCTGGATTCATTTGGTTTTATGGTTGGTTTTGGTATCTTAAATTGTTCCTCAGAGATTCATATTTTTTTTTTACCTATTGTCTATTATCTAAAAAACTAATCCAAAACTTCTGCATCAATATAAACATCTTGGTAAGGCCATTCGTCTTTACCCGTTTTTAATTTGGTAATTTTGTCTATAACTTGCATTCCTTTAATTACTTCGCCAAAAACAGTATGTTCACCATTTAAATGATGTTCTCCTCGCCTATTTACAGTAAAATAAAATTCAAAAGGTGTAGATTTTTTTTCAGGGTTATAATCCCAATCTCTTGCTGCGGCAATAACACCTCTTTTATGTTTTCTGTTTTTACGAAATTCGGCAGGCAATAAATAATGTTTGTATTTATTTCTTAATTGTGATGTGCTTAAATTTTCCGAATCGCCACCTTGTGCTATAAAACCTGGCACAACTCTATGAAAACAAGTAGTATCAAAATAACCACTTTTAGTCAAAAAAATAAAACTTGCTCTATGTAAAGGTGTGTTTTTATATAATTTTATGACAATATCACCAAGTCTTGTTTTAAATACTACTTTAGTTTCTTTATTTTTATTTCCGTAATCTGTAAAAAATGCTACTGCATTTTCACTATTTAATGTAATTGTATTGGGTTTTGAATTTTCATTTACTTTTTTTTCTTTTACTATTTCTTTTTGGATGATTTCTTTTTTAATTTTCTTGACTTCAATTTTCTTTTTTGTACAAGAAACAAAACTTATAAAAACAGAAAAAGTTACGTAATAAATTAGTTTCATATTAATCATTTTTTAAGTAAAAAAAAAATTCTAATAAATGTTTCATAATGCACACCTATTTGATATGCAATTTTAATCATTTTTTTTATCTTTGCAATCCACATAACTAGAAGAAAGAATATGTTCAATAATTTAAGTGATAAACTAGACAAAGCATTTCATGTACTAAAAGGTCATGGAAAAATAACCGAAATAAATGTAGCGGAAACGTTAAAAGAAGTCAGACGCGCCTTATTAGATGCCGATGTTAACTTTAAAATTGCCAAAGAGTTCACCAAACGTCTTCAAGAAAAAGCACTTGGTCAAGATGTATTAACTACCTTAAATCCAGGTCAGTTAATGATAAAGTTGGTAAAAGATGAGTTAACCGAATTAATGGGTGGCGAAACTGTTGGTTTAAATTTAAAAGGCTCGCTAACTATTATTTTAATGTCTGGTTTACAAGGTTCTGGTAAGACAACTTTTTCTGGTAAATTAGCCAATTTTTTAAAAAACAAAAAATCAAAACAAGTACTTTTAGTAGGTTGTGATGTTTATAGACCTGCAGCAATAAATCAATTACAAGTTGTTGGAGAGCAAATTGGTGTGGAAGTTTATGCAGAACCTGATAATAAAAATCCGGTAGAGATTGCAAAAAACGCAGTTAAACATGCAAAAGCAAATGGTAAAAATGTAGTTATAGTCGATACTGCTGGTCGTTTAGCGGTTGATGAGGCAATGATGAATGAGATTTCAGAAATTCATAAAGCAATTCAACCTCAAGAAACACTTTTTGTGGTAGATGCCATGACTGGGCAAGATGCTGTAAATACCGCAAAAGCGTTTAATGATATTTTAAATTTTGAAGGTGTAATTCTAACAAAATTAGATGGTGATACTCGTGGTGGAGCAGCATTATCTATAAAATCAATCGTAAATAAACCAATTAAATTTATTGGTACTGGCGAAAAGATGGATGCGATAGATATTTTTCATCCAGACCGTATGGCAGATCGTATTTTAGGAATGGGTGATGTGGTTTCTTTAGTGGAAAGAGCGCAAGAACAATACGATGAAGAGGAAGCGAGAAAATTACAAAAGAAAATTGCTAAAAATCAGTTTGGTTTTGATGACTTTTTAAAACAAATTCAGCAAATCAAAAAAATGGGAAGTATGAAAGACCTTATCGGTATGATCCCTGGTGCTGGAAAAGCAATGAAAGATGTAGAAATTGATGATGATTCCTTTAAAGGTATTGAAGCAATTATACATTCCATGACAATTAAAGAACGAACAAAACCAACTATTATAAATTCTTCTAGAAAGAAAAGAATTGCTAAAGGTTCTGGTACAACGGTTCAAGAGGTAAATCAGTTATTAAAACAATTTACACAAATGAGCAAAATGATGAAAATGATGCAAGGTGGCGGCGGAAAAAAAATGATGCAGATGATGCAGGGAATGAAGTAGTTTCAGTATTCAGTGTTCAGTATTTCAGTATTCAGTATTCAGTAAAATAAGAAAAATACCACCAACTTCTAGCATTAAACCGCTAATCAGTT
>CAYQTF010000167.1:0-5251 GCA_964420345.1 uncultured Flavobacteriaceae bacterium | reverse complement strand
ATCGAACGAGCAAGATCTGGCAACGGACCAACTTTTTTAGAAATGAAAACCTATCGTTATCGTGGTCATTCTATGAGTGATGCACAACATTACAGAACCAAAGATGAAGTTGCGGAATACAAAAAAATAGACCCAATAACACAAGTGTTAAAAGTAATTACAGATAATAATTATTTGTCTGAAGATGAAATTAATTCCATAAAAGACGATGTAAAAACCAAAGTACAAGAATGTGTAGATTTTGCTGAGGATTCTGCATACCCAGAAATACAACAATTGTATGATATGGTATATGAACAAGAAGATTTTCCGTTTATTAAACACCGATACTAAAAAGAAATTCCAAAACCCAATAATAAAATTCCAAAAAATTAAAAAAACTCAAATTAATGGCAAAAATATATGACTTAGAAGAAAGAACATATAAATTTGCTTTAGATATCAGATTATTTATAAAGAAAATTCCAAAAACAATAGCAAATTATGAAGATGCTAAACAAGTAATAAGGTCATCAGGTTCGGTTGGAGCAAATTATATTGAAGCAAACGAAAAAATAGGAGAAAAAGATTTAAGATATAGATTAAAAATATCTAGAAAAGAAGCAAAAGAAAGTATTTATTGGCTTCGTTTGATTTTAAATTCAAACGAAAATATGGATAAAGAAGAAAATAAAAGATTAATAAATGAAGCCTTAGAATTAAGAAAAATTCTTTCGGTTATATTAAATAAATTAAAATAAATATAATTTGAAAATCAAAATTTGTAAATAACATTAATTTTAAAACAATATATTTTTGGATTTTGAAATTTCAATATTGGAATTTTTTTAATTTTAAAAAATTAAATTTATGGCTGAAATAATAACAATGCCTCGCTTAAGCGATACAATGACCGAAGGAGTTGTTGCAACATGGTTAAAACAAGTTGGAGATAAAGTTGCAGAAGGAGATATTCTAGCAGAAATAGAAACCGACAAAGCAACTATGGAATTTGAATCTTTTAACGAAGGAACACTTTTATATATTGGTTTACAAGAAGGAGAAACTGCTCCTGTAGATGCGCTTTTAGCAATTATTGGCGAAGAAGGTGAAGATATAGATGAATTAATCGCTAATTTTAAATCTTCTAAAGAAAAAGAAGAGATTAAAGAAGAACCAAAACCAACTAGTTCAAGCGAAGTCGAAAATCCAAAATCTAAAATCCAAAATTCAAAACCAACTGTTTCTTCTAATATTGAAAAAACACCAGCAGTTGAAATTATTACAAACGATGGCGGAAGAATTTTTATTTCACCATTAGCAAAAAAATTAGCAAACGAAAAAGGAATAAATATCCAAACTATTACAGGTACTGGTGAAGGCGGAAGAATTGTAAAACGCGATGTAGAATTTTACAACGCTCCTACTGCTAACCAATCTTCTGTTTTAGCAACGCCATTTGTTGCAAAAGGAGAAGAAAGTTTCGAAGAAATTAACAATTCGCAAATGCGAAAAGTAATTGCTAGACGTTTAGGCGAATCTAAATTCTCTGCACCACATTATTATTTGAATGTAGAGTTTAATATGGATAATGCAATGGCTTTTAGAAAGCAATTCAATTCCGTGCCTGATACTAAAATTTCATATAATGATATTATAGTTAAAGCAACTGCTTTAGCATTAAAGCAACATGCTCAAGTAAATTCGCAATGGTTTGATGATAAAATGCGCTTAAATCATCATGTGCATATTGGTGTTGCTGTTGCAGTAACAGACGGATTATTAGTGCCAGTTGTAAAATTTGCTAATGAAATGACTTTGCAACAAATAGGTTCTACCGTTAAAGAAATGGCAGGCAAAGCAAGAAATAAAAAATTACAACCAAACGAAATGGAAGGTTCTACATTTACAATTTCTAATCTAGGTATGTTTGGTATAACAGATTTTACTTCTATTATTAACCAACCAAATGCTGCAATATTATCTGTTGGGGCAATTGTTGCAAAACCAATTGTAAAAGATGGTCAAGTAATTGCAGGTCATACCATGAAATTAACATTGGCTTGTGACCATAGAACAGTCGATGGTGCAACTGGTGCGGCCTTTTTATTAACCTTAAAAGCTTATATTGAAAACCCTGTAACGATGCTTATTTAATTAAGTATTACGGCATTACATAAATGGTTCTGCCCTTATTTAAAGGTTGGAAAATCAGTAGATTTTTTTATTGTAATAAATCAATAACATCATTAACATTATACCTCATATTTGTATTTACTAAAGAGTCTGACATTTGTTTTTTACTATTTTGTAAATTTAAAATCTTTTCTTCAATAGAATTTTTTGTGATGAATTTATAAATAAATACATTTTTTGTTTGACCAATTCTATGTGTTCTATCAATTGCTTGCTCTTCGGTAAAAGGATTCCACCAAGGATCAATTATTAATACATAATTGGCGGAAGTTATATTTAGTCCAACTCCACCAGCTTTAATTGAGATTAAGAAAGGTTTAATTACTTGACTTTCTTGATATTTTTTCACAATCTCTTGTGGTTTGTTACTTTTACCTGTAAGCATACTGTATGCTATATTATTTTCTTCAAAATAAATTTTATAAAGTTCTAAATGTTTTACAAAAGAAGAAAAAATTAAAAATTTATTACCTTGAGAAATTAATGTATCCATTACCGATTTTATTTGTTCAAATTTACCAGAACTTAATACAGATGTTGCATCAACTAATTTAGGATGTAATACAAACTGACGTAATCTATTAAGTACAGAAAGTATATTTACCATATTTTTTTCTTTTTTAAATAATAAGGCATTTCTTACAGCATATTTTTCTTTGTCATATTGTTTCTGTTGCTCATCATTCATTTGGCAATAAATAGTTTGTGTAATTTTATCTGGTAATTCTTTTGCAACATCTTTTTTTAAGCGTCTTAAAATAAACGGCTTAATAATTGTTTGTAAATCTTTTATTTCTGGTGCATTACTATTATTTTTTATAGTTTCGGCAAAAGCGTTTTTAAAATAATTTAAATTGCCTAAAATATTTGGATTTAAAAAAGTCATTTGTGACCATATATCTGTTAAATTATTTTCGATTGGCGTGCCTGTAATTGTTAATTTATATTCAGATTGCAATTGTGTTACGGCTTTGTATATTTTAGAATTTGGGTTTTTTATTGCTTGACTTTCATCTAAAATTAAATAGGAAAACTCTTTATTTTTTAAAAATTTAATATCTTTTCTTACCACACCATAGGTAGTAATAATTAAGTTTTTTTTATGTAAATTTTGATTAAATACATCATTTCTTTTAGGACCATAATAAATACAGTAAGTTAAATTTGGTGCAAATTTATGTATCTCTTCTTTCCAGTTAGTAATTAGAACTTTTGGCAAAATAAGTAATGTAGATTTAAAAGTAGTAATCTCAGTATTATCAACTTCTAAATTGAATAAGTCTAACTGTTTATGAACTGTTTTAAAAGTACTAACAATTTTGTTTTCAAAGTATTTTTGTAATAAAGTAATAACTTGTAAAGTCTTACCAAGTCCCATATCATCTGCCAAACAAACACCAAAATGCAAATTTGTTTTTCTATACAACCATTGATAACCAATATCTTGGTAATCTCTTAATTTAGCAATACTTGCTTTAGGTAAACTTATTTTTTTAATAGAAGTAAATTCTTTTATTCTTAGATTTAATTTTTCATCTGGTAAAATATATTTATTTACTTTTAATATTGAATAATTACTTTTATGAATACTTGTTTGGTTAGTTTTATTTGTTTTTTTAGCAAATGCATTCAATTCATTAAACCATTCTATTGGTATCATAAATATGCTGTTATTTGGCAATTCAAATTCTGAAATATGATTTAAAATATGATTTTTAAATTGATAAAAAGGGATTTCGAAGTCTTTAAATTGTATGATAATTTTCAAATCAAACCAATCTTGCTTATACAGTATATCGTATTTTATTTTTGGTTTTTCAAAATTAATATTTTCTTTAAAAAGTCTATTTTCTATTATAAAATTTTTGTTTTTTAATTTTGAAATATATGGTTTTATGAAATTAACAAACTTAGATTTTGATATAAATTCCTCAGAAAACTCAAAATATTTATGTTTGTTTATTAAACCTAAATTAATTAATTCTTCTATTTTTTGTACTTCAAAAACACGATCTCTTGTAAAACTTTCTAAAGCATATTGTTGATTGATTTTAATAACTTTCACAAACTCTTGTTGCTCCCAATAATACGGAATTATCTTTTCATTATATTTAAAAATCAAACTACTAATTATTTTATTTGCAACTGTTTTTTCAAAATTTAAAATTGTTTTTATTTCGCTTTTAATAATTTTATTTTCAAATCCTTTAATACTATATTCAAAGTTACTAATGGTGTTTTTAACAAATTTCTCAAAATAAATTTCTTGCATTCTTTCCGGAATTACAATTTCATCTTTAGTTAAAAAAGGTTTTAGTTTATTAGCATTAAAATGAGTTTTTGGTTTAAACCATACTAACTTATTATCTATTACAATACATGGTTCTTTATCACAAAGAATCGTTAAATCACTATTTTTAATGTTAATTTTAATACCATTAACAAATAGATTTAATTTATAAAATAATAAATTATTTTCTTTTTTAAAATCAAATTTTACTTTTGCATAAGAAGATTCATATTTAAATATATCTTTTTGGTAGATAAATTGATCTTTCTTTGATTTAAAAATAATAAAAGGTTTATTTGCTTTAATTAATTGAGTAATTTTTACATTATATAAATCTAATGTTTTATAAATATAGGTTGTTTCTTGCTTCGTTGCCTTTTCAAAATGTTTAATAAAACTTGTTTTCTTATGATTTTTGTTAAATTTTAAATTAAGTTTTTTTAAATTAAAATTTTCAGATAGATTAATAATTTCTTTAATCCAATTTATTTGTAATTCTTTATATTTTAAGATTTCTCTTTCGGTAATTGGTTGCATTGTTTTGTAAAAATCCTTGCCGTCAATTTTTTTGATGAAATATGGTCTTAAAATAGTGCCTAATAAATCATCTTTTACTATAGAAATTACAAAAATCATTCTTAAATATTAAGTAAACTAAATTAGAAATAAAATATAACTAAACATCTAAAAATAATTAAAATATATAAACCGTTTGTTTTAAGTTAGTTGTGTTTTATGAAAAACACAAAATTAATATTTGTTAAATCTTAATGAATTGATTGTGAG
>CAYQTF010000166.1:0-5256 GCA_964420345.1 uncultured Flavobacteriaceae bacterium | reverse complement strand
ATAAACTTTTGATATAAGAAGGTTTGTTATGAAAATCAATTAATAGAGGTTGCCTAAAGATTATTCGTTTCTACGTAATTCTTTATAGTTATCTCTAAGTCTGTTTAATAAAATACCATAAAGTAATTTGTAAAATAACCAAACAAGACCAAGAGCTATTAGACCAATTAAGGATACTAAAAACCAAAAGAATGTTTTGTTTATGTCATCTGGTATATTGCTTAAAAATTCGTCAGAAACCGAAAATTTATAAAAAGTTATTATTAATACAATTGCGCCAAGTGATAATTGTACAATGATGTAATATTTAACCGTATTTCTAGTTTTTATAATGGTATTCATTAATTTATGCGAAGAATCTGTAACTGAAATACGTTTGTAATTTTTGTAAAAAATAACGATAAATATTGCTGCAATAACATAAGATAAAACATTAATTACATTAATAAACATTGTGTTTATGTAGATTTCATTTTCCAGATCCGAAGAATCCATAAAAACAAATGGCAAAATAATAACTATCAAAAACTCAATAACACTAATATAAAATATCCACTTTACAATTGAAGTAGATTTTTCATGAATCATTTTATAAATATCCGATTCAGAGAAGTTTATTGCGCTCTCTTTTTGGTTTTTCCAAACATCTTTTAAATTGTCTAATACCATAAGTTATGGATTTAATATGTTTTTTAATTTCTTTTTTGCTCTATTCATTTTAACTCTAGCGTTAACTTCGCTAATGCCTAAAGTTGCCGCAATTTCAACATATGGTTTATCGTCTAGATACATTAAGCATAATGCTTTTTCTATATCATTTAACGATTGTATTGCTTTATATAACAATGCCAATTGCTGATCTTTTGTTGGGTCGTATGCTTGATATTCTAATTCTTTTAAATTATCAAAAATCTGACCAGTTTTTATTCTTCTTTTAGACTTTCTGTATAATGATATTGCTGTATTTAATGCAACACGATACATCCAAGTACTAAATTTTGAATCACCTCTAAACTTCGGATATGCTTTATATAACTGAATGGAAATTTCTTGAAACAAATCTTTATGTGCAGCATCATCTGTAGTATATGCTCTACAAATTTTATGAATGATACCTTGATTTTGTTGCAAGTCTTTTACAAACTTGGTTTTTAATGGTTTATCCAATTCTGGGTTAGTTAGGTTATTTAATTAGTAGTTAGAGTTTATTATTTGTTACAGGTTTTTTTTAATTTTTTTATAAATTACATCCGTAATTCTGATAATTAAATTTTTGTATTTATAAAGTTAGATATATTTTCCTAAAATCTCAATAACTTCCGATTTTTTTCTAACCGAAACAGGTACGGTTTTCTTGTTTTTCATCAATAAATAACCGCCATCACGTTTTATAAATTCTTTAATGAATTGTAAATTAACTAAATGACTTTGATGTACTCTAATAAAATCGTATTGTTTTAATAAATCGGCAAAATATTTTAGTGTTTTAGTTACAAATATTTTGGTATCGTTATTAAGGTGAAAAATAGTGTTGTTACTATCAGATTCGCATCTAACAATATCTTCTAAATCTACAATAATAATTTTATCTAAAGTGTGAAGCGATATTTTTTTAGGTTTAGAATTTGGTGTTGAAAGTGTGTCTTTTAAAATGGATAATCGTTCATTATTTGGTTGTATCTGACTTTTTGCTTTATTAATTGCTTGTGCTAAATTTTCATTAGAATATGGTTTTAAAACATAATCTATAGCTGCAAATTTAAATGCTCTAATGGCAAATTCATCGCTTGCGGTAACAAAAATGATTTTCGATTTTAAATCTGGAAAAATTTCTAATACATCAAAACCAGTTCCATCACCAAGCATAATATCTAAAAATAAAATATCGGGTTCTTGTTTTCTTAAAACTTTTGCTGCCTCGACAACACTTTTGGCAGTTGCAATAATTTCTATTTCTTTGTGATTTTGTTGCAAATCGTTTTGTAGTAATTGTAATGCGTTTGGCATATCATCTACTAATATTGCGGTTAGTTTTTTCATTTTTTTTGTTTCACGCAAAGTCGCAAAGTTTTGCAAAGTTCGCTGAGTATATTGTTTTATTTAAACGGAAATTTCATTTTGTCTAACACGTCTAACTAATAATCCGTTATTAAAGGTATTTTAAACGTCACTTTTGTTCCTGCTAATTTACCATTTTCATTAATAATTTCTTCAATAATTAACGTATTGTTTTTTGCTAAATGTTCAATTCGTTCTTTGGTTACCTCTAAAGCCATAGATTGATGGTCACTTTTAGGTTTGTTTGCTTTAGATTGGTTTATGCCGATTCCGTTATCTGTTATTGAGCAAAATAAAAAATCATTTTTAGTTTTAAAATTTATGTTTAAAATTCCTTTTCTTTTTACGGCTAAAATCCCATGCCTTATAGCGTTTTCAACAAAAGGTTGTATTAACATTGGCGGTATTAGTATTTCCTCGGTGTCTAATTGGGTTTCTATATTTAAAGTGTAATCAAATTGTTTTTCGGTCATTAATTGCTCTACTTCAATGTAATTTTTAAGTGTTGCAATTTCTTCTGCTAATGTGATATTATCTTTGCGAGAATTGGTTAAAGTAGCACGTAATAAAGTAGCAAATTTATTAATGGTAGTATGCATTTTTTTCGTGTCGTTTAGACTCATTGCTTTAATTCCGTTGAGTACGTTAAAAATAAAATGCGGATTCATTTGCAATCGTAAAGCCTTTTGCTCTAAGGTTAATAAGTCGTTTTCTAATTGTAGATGTGCTTTTTCTTGTTGGTTTTTTAGTTTTTGTTTTCTGAAATAATTTAAAATTAACGACAATAATAATAAACCGATAATTGCACCAATTAGGGTTCTAAACCAAAGTTCTTTTAATAATGGTTTTTCTCTTTTAAACTGAAATGAAATAACATTGCTTTCTAACCAATTTAAATCTCTAGATTGTGCGTAGAAAACATGGTTTCCATAATCGGATGAAATATTAATTTTAGTATCTTTTTTCCATTCGCTCCAATCTAAATTATTTATTTTCCAACGATACTTAAATTCTTTAGGATTATTTAAATCAACCGATTTATAATAAAAAGATAATAATTTCTGATTTGGTTTTAGGTTTAATGATTTTTTATTTTTGGAAAAATCAATAAGATTAATAGAATCCAAAGAAGTATTCATAACCATAATATCTTCAAAAAATATGGTTGGTCTTTCTTGTTTTTGCTTTGAAGTTGTTGGTTGGTATTTTGTTAAACCGTTTATTGTACCAAACCATAAATTATTATTTTTATCTTTTATAACGGAATTTAAGCAAGTTTCAATACCTAAAAAACCATCATTTCTCCCAAAATGTTTTACGTCTTTTATATTATTGTTTTCGTCTAAACTAATTTTGTCCACACCATTTTCGCTTCCTGCCCAAAGTTGATTTTTGGCATCAAAAATTAATAGATAAATATTATTAGAATATAATTCTTTTTTGCCAACCAAACGTGTAAATTTTATAGGTTTGGATAAGTTTGACCACCAAATACCTTTGTTTGATGTTGCTAAAAACAATTGTTCCTTATGAAATAATAAGGTTCTAATACTTGTGTTTTCTTTTAAAATATTGGGTAAATGTGTATGTCTTTTTTTGTTTATATAACCAATACTTCCACTTTTAGTGGCATACCAAAGTGCATTATTTTTATCGATAGAAATATCATTAATATAGATGTCTTTTGCGTTTAATTTATAGTTTTTAAGGTTGTAAATAGTTTTGTCTTGCGTGTTATAATTAAAACTTGCAATACCGCTAGAGTAACTTGCTACCCAAATTTTATTGTTTTTTATTTGTATTTTTTTAATCCAATTAAAAGGCAAACCTTTTTTTGAATTTATGGTATCTGTAAAACGATAATTTATTTTTACGGTGTCAATTGCAATGGAATTGTCTTTGTTTAGGTAACTAATTATCGAATCTTTTTTGGAATTATGTAAGACTAATATCCCTTTATTATTAGTACCTACAAATAAATTACCGTTAGTATCGTTGGCTAAAGTTTTTACTTTTACATCTAAAAAACCATTATCTTGTTTTAGTTTTCTGAAACCTAAACTGTCTATTTTAAAAATACCATTTTTGGCATTTGAAAAATAAATGGAATCCTTATACTCATGAATTGCATAAACAGGTTTGCCTAGCAAACCATTATTTTTATTAAAATGCGTAAAATTATTCTCGTATAATTTAAAAAATCCGCCAGCAGATGCAAGCCAAATATTATCTTGCTTGTCTTTAATTGTTTTTCTTATGTGTGAAGTCGATAATCCGTTTTTAATATTGTATTGTTGTATAGTTTTATAATCGGTGGTATTGATAATTGTTACGCCATTATCGTCGGTTGCAATCCATAATTCATTGTTTATAACGCTAATATTATTTATTCGTTTTGTCTTATTTATTATTTGACTTCTATTTTTATGGTCAAAAGTTAAAATTCCGTTTATAAACGAAGCACAAAATATTTTTTCCTTATAAATAGCGATACTTTTAAAATTAAAATCACTCAGTTTTATTTTTTTACTGAAGTCTAAACTAATTTTATACAGACCAAGATTTGTGGCAAAATAAAACCAATTATTACTGAATTTAATATCATTAATTTTGCTGATATTTATAGAGTAGACAATATCAATTTTAGATAATTTGTTATCCTTAAAAACATAACAACCTTTATTTGTACCAATGAAAATAGAATTATTCACGGCCAAAAACTGATTAATCTGTGGCGATTTGTAATTCGTAAATTTGTTTTTATCCTTAACGGAAAGTCCGTATTTTGTGCCAATAAATAGTTTTTTATTAACTAGAGTTAATGCAGAAATATAATTAGATAGCAATCCTTTTTTTTCATTATAAACTTTGAATTGCTCACCATCAAACCTTGCAATTCCGCCACCTTGCGTTCCTAACCAAAGATAACCAAAATCATCTTGTACAATATCATAAACCTGAGATTGTGGTAAACCATCTTCTAAATTATAGGCTCTAATTTGTTTGTTTTGAGCAAAATTTATAAGATTGATTAATAAAAAGAATAAAAGTAATTTTTGTTTTTGCATTATTTTACAAAGGTAAGGTTTTAATTTAGGGTTGAAGTTTTCCGCAACTTTTGCAGATTTTCGCAGAATTGCACGTAAATAACTGTCAGTTTGTTCTGCGAAAATCTGCGAAATCTGCGGGAGAAAAAAT
>CAYQTF010000165.1:0-5257 GCA_964420345.1 uncultured Flavobacteriaceae bacterium | reverse complement strand
TAAACATATTGGTTTAGAGCAAATTAAAATAAGAACCTAAGTTTACACCTCTAAATTAAAATTTAAAATTCTCATCAAAACCTAGTTTAATCTTGGATCTTTAGGTGCATTTGCCCAAATTTGATATTCGCCACCAGTTTTTAAGAGTTCTTCTTTCCAAAAGGATTTTGGTTGTACGGTTAAAATATTTTTGTAATTATTTTTTTTTACAAACCATGAAATTTGTTCCATTTCTTCTTTTAATTGATTTTCTGACCAACCAGTATATCCTAAAAAGAAACGTATGTCGTTAGGTGAGATACTATTTTTAATTAGTAATTGTTGAATTACTTCAAAATTTCCGCCCCAAAAAATTCCGTTTTTAACCTCAATACTATCAGGAATTAAATTAGGTACACGATGTAGAAAATATAAATTATCTTCAGAAACTGGACCACCAATATATACTATATGATTTGAGTCTAATTCTGGTATTAAATCTTTAAGTAGATATTCTGATGGTTTGTTTAAAATAAAACCAACCGTACCAGTATGATTGTGTTCGGTTAATAAAATTACAGATCTATTAAATGAGCGATCATTTAATATGGATGGTTCTGCAATTAATAAATTTCCTTTATTTAATATGTTTTCTGACATGTTTGTATTTGAAAGCATAAATATAGAAAAATAAACTAAAAAAAAACTCCCAATTTGGGAGTTTTTTTTATAACGATAAACTAATTACTAGTTTACGCATCCTTTTAATTCAGAACCTGCTTTGAATTTTACAACGTTTTTAGCAGCGATTTTGATTGTAGCACCAGTTTGTGGGTTTCTACCATTTCTTGCAGCTCTTTTAGAAACTGACCAAGATCCAAAACCTACTAAAGAAACTTTGTCTCCTTTTTTAAGACTACCTTTTACAGCGCCCATCATTCCTGATAATGCTTTTCCTGCTGCTGCTTTTGAAATTCCAGCCTCTGAAGCCATTGCGTCAATTAATTGTGATTTGTTCATAAATTTAATTTTTAATATGATTAATAAAATACTTTTGCTCTTAAGCGTAGCTAATATAGGTTTTATAAGAGTTTGTACAATAAATAGTCATTAAAAAGCGCATTTTTGTTAATAAATACACGTTTTTGTTAATAACCACAGCAAAAATTTCACTAAAAACCTTAATAAATAGGGTTTAAGGACTTGTTTTAATTAAATTAAACAATTATAACGACTAAACAGGGTGCAGAGCAACATCTACTTAATTCTACAACAAAACTACGCAAATGTTTGCGTTTTTACTCTAATCAAAAGAAATACTTTTATTTTTAAATAAAATAGAAGTTTTATAGTTAAAATTAAGTTGCATATTAAAATAGAAATTATAGAAATTGATTTAACGATTAAAATCGAGTTTTAAATATAAATTTAATAGGTGTTTAGTAAAAGAAAAGATTCTTTTTGAAAAAAGGGAATTTTTCGATTTATCAAGTCAAAGAAAGGGTATGACTAATTAAAATAACTTTTAAAAGTCTCACAAATAAAAACATAACTTATCTAATAAAAGCACATTTATTAAATACTCTATTAGTGGCAACTCTATTAAGTTTGGCTTCTGCGATTTGATTCTTAAAGTAATCCTTATCAGGTATTTTTCCATTTATAACTTCCATAGGTGTAAGCCCATATAAATCACCAGGAAGACGTTCGTTATTATAATATTCAACAAACTGCCTTAAATTATCTAAATGATGTTTAATTGTTCTTGAAATCTGCCCCCTTAAAAATTCTGTTTTATAAATACTATGCGTACTTTCAGACATGCTATTTGATAAAGGAAAGTCAGTTGTTCTTGCAGTAATTTTAGTGACAATTGGTGGTGCATTAAAATGATTGACCCAAGTAGTAAATGCTCCTTTATTTTCAGGACCACCATCGGTTAAAATTTTGATAGGTTTTGTTTGTTTATACAAACCATGTTTATCAAAGGTTTCTTTGAAGAGTTTTGTAATAAAATGACTATCCGCTTTTTCGGAAACAGAAGCCCAATGTAAAATAGCTTTAGAAAAATTATCTTTTACAAATGTACACTTAGCATATTAGCAAGGTAAAAATGACTTATAAATGGATGATAGTTTCGTTTGTATAAATTTGTATTCATAATAATTTAAAAAAGTGGCGAATATATATTTATTTTTTATAATAGTTAGAAATATAAAATCTCTTTTATTATGTTAAATAGAAGTAAGATGTTTTTACGGCATCATAAAACTTTAGTAAAACAATAGGCGAAAGAGCGTTAAGAATTTTATGGAATCTAGCAAGAATGTTGTTTTAAAGAACAATTTATATTTTACAAAAAAAGTGATATAAAACCACAAATATCATAAAATTTAGCGACGAGCCGTGATTGTTTCTAAAGATTTGTGAAGTCTTGATTTTTTTGTTTCTTTTTTTATCAAGAAAAAAAGATAAGCAAAATAAGAAAAATGGTCAATAATAAAATAATGCTAACAAGTGTATAGAAATTTTTGGTGAAAAAATAATATGACAAAAATTTTATACTCTTGTGAATACCTAATAAAATGTTGTAAAAAAAATATTGCAATAATGTTTGTTAAAATATCAAATTTTGTAAAATTTATAAAGTTAGCGAGAAAGGCAAAGCGTTGGCAGAAGAAATGGCAAAGCGGCAATTTAATCATAACGACTAATTATCGTACAAACTGCACGAATTTGAACCTAGCACAAACAAAAACATCTATAAACGAAAAAATAAGAATAAAATACAAAGGTGTGATATTTGACATAATATTCATTATAGCTATCAAATACTGCAATAATTTATAGTTTGTTATAAACGTGTTTAATAACGTAAATCTATCCCTAAAAAGAAAGTATGTATTTGTACTATAATGTCTGCGTTATGTTACTTTGCTTTGGTACAGCGGTTAAATGAGGATTTGTATTTCTTTATTTTTTTCTTCTAAATAGTTTCTTAAAATGGTAATGGAACACTTATTTTGAGTAGGGCAGAAGCGTTGGAGTAAAATGTGTGTGGAATGATTATTCTGCAAAAATCTTGTTTTTAAAACCCAAAACACGAACTAAACACGAACTATACATGACTTTAACATGGAGTATACATGAAGTAAAGGTTAAGTATCTATCCATTAAAGAATGAAAATGACATAAGACCGCTTCGCTTTTAGACGTAAGACAATAGATTTATTTTTTAACGAATAAAGGTTTCATTTTCTTAATGTAAATTTTATTAGGTAGGTTTAGTAGCGAGAACTTTTTGTAATCCCATCTTCCGTCTTCCCTAAGGGAAGAGACTAAATGTAATTTTAACATTTTAGATATACTATAATAATAAATTTTGCGTTTTAAAAGTGTTACAAATTTTCTTACCTACCAAAAACCTTAACTGTATATCAAATTGGTTTTGTACTTTATTTAAACTAGTTATTGCAAAATTATTTTGATTAGAAGTTTTCAAATAGATTGAAAACATTTTATTTAATCAGAATTTCATTGTCTTTTCAAGACATTTTCCAAAGGGAAAAGTATTTTTATAAATACATTTTTAAATACAATGAGATTCGTAATACTATAATATCATGGCAAAAAGTAAAGGAATTATTAGAATAAAAGGTTCTATAGCAGGTTTGACTTTCTATGAACGAGAAGGAAAGTCGCTAATTAGAGAAACTGGTGGCGTTGACAAGAAACGTATTGAAAGTGATCCTGCTTTTAAACGAACACGAGAGAATATGTCTGAATTTGGTGCATCTGCGACCATTGGTAAGGCATTTAGAATGGGATTTGCAAGTATCATAAAGACAATGGCAGGTACTAATATTGTTGGTAGAATTGTCAAAATTATGAAAAAGGTTAATTCGGTTGGTGCTGGTTTGAGAGGACAACGTAATTTTGAGTTTTTACCCAACAAAGTTTTAATTGAGGGTTTTGAGTTTAATTTAACTGCACCTTTAGATGCTATATTTTATGCACCTTATGATGCACCGAGTTTAGATGCAAACCGAAGTATTGCTACTTGGGTTGTGCCTGATTTTAATACCGATAATTTTATTAATGCACCTGAAGGTGCAACGCATTTTAGATTGGTTTTAAATACAACTGTTTTAAGTGATTATAAATATGATACTACTTTAAAAGCATTTAAACCTGTTAATGAAGATGAAAATGAAACTAATGGTCTTGCTTTTAGTGGCGATATTAGGTTAGGTGGTTTGGTTGGTGCTGATACTACTTTAACAGTTGATTTAGGTTTTGGTGCAGTTTTACCAAATAGTGTTGCTGTTATTAGTGCTATTGGTATCATATTTTATCAAGAAATTAATGGTAATTTATATGAGTTGGCTAGTGATAATGCTATGCGGATTGATGTGGTTGGGTAAGTTCCCATCTTCCGTCTTCCCAAAGGGAAGAGACTGAGCAAGTGTGTGGAAATTCATTTTGCTTTTGACATCTTCTTAAATGGACGACAATTAATGGTTTATTTGTTGATTTGTGTATTTGTTTATAGCATAAATTGACATAACAGAACAGGTTTGTAGGTAAATCTGTAACAGAGAAGCAATCTTAGACGTAGGGTTGCTTTTTTTATTGGTCTCAAATGGGTTTAGAACTTTGTGCTTTAGTTTGTGTTACTTTTTCTGAAACTTTGGGATTAAAAAAATTCATGCGAATTTTACTAATTTGCACGAATTTATTATTCTGTGAATTTCACGAAACAGGTTTATTAGTCTGTTAAGTCAAGTTTATATTAGTAAGTTGCATAATTTACCATATAAGGTATTTTAATGGTTGGTGGTTTTATTTTACCACAAAAGACACAAAAGGACACTTAAGATTATAATGGATTATTTATTGGTTTTAAGGTTAAAAAAAAATTGCCACGAATTTTACTAATTTGCACGAACCATTAACATACTTTATGCATTTCACTTGGCAGACTTTCGGTATTCAACCTAAACCTATGGATTTTCAGTTGATAGTGATTTGTTTTCACGTATTTTTTGAGTTTATAGTCTGATGTGTATGTAGTCAGTTTTAATTATTTGTTAAAATATGTTAAATTTTAAAATTATTAGTTATATTTGACTTTTGTTTTATATCAAAAAAGCAAAATTAGATTAAAAATCATTGCTTTACATCCCTGTATTAATAGCAATAAAACTGTTACACTTTAGATCCTTAGTATTTGTTAAGAAATAAGTAGTACATTTGCATTAAAATTAATTTGATGGAA
>CAYQTF010000164.1:0-5267 GCA_964420345.1 uncultured Flavobacteriaceae bacterium | reverse complement strand
ATTGCCTTTTAACTTGTTATACGTTGCTTTGGTAACAATTCCGTTAGCAGTTGCGTAAACATCTGTACCTTTATGAGCAATAATGTCGATACCTTTATGTAATTGTTTTTTATTGGTAAATGGATTAACTTGTTTTCCAAAACCAGAAGAAATTTTAATCACATTTACAGGATGAATTGGGTTTATAAACTTTACTTTTTTAGATGAAATAACATTTCCATTTAAAAAGTTAATTATACTTTTTGCTATTTTTGTTTGACCTTTTTCAGAACTAATGTATTTTCTGTCATTTTTATTTGAAATAAATCCAAGTTCTAATAAAACAGCAGGACTATTGACTTTTTTTATTATCGTTAAGTTGCCTTTTGAGAAACCCTTAATTTTTATATCTTCGTTTGCAATAGCATTCAATAACTTATTTGCTATTTCTTTAGATTTTTCAAAGGCAATATTGTCCTCACTCGCATATGCCACTAAACCATTGGTATTTATATTCTTTGTTGTATTATTAACATGAAGAGAGATGACCAAATCTGGATTTAAAATATTAATTTTATTTACTCTTTCAGACAAAGAAATAAATTCATCTTTTTCTCGGGTAAAAACTAGATTATGTTCACCTTTATATAATGATTTTATTTTTTGAGAAATTTTAAGTACTATATCTTTTTCTGATATGTTTTCAACTTTTGCTCCTGAATCTTTTCCGCCATGCGAAACATCAAATACAATTAATTTCTTTTTATCAATAGTAGTCAAATTAGAAAATAAACTTTCATTTACAGGTTTAATAATTTCTTTGGTATTAAAAGCATAAAGAAATAATGCTAATAAAGGGATTAATAATACATACTTTAACTGATTTAATTTTTTTGATGGTGTTTTTTGTAACATAATAATGCGTTTTTTAATTAATGAATTGTAAAAATTTGTACTCAACGCAAACGGATTTTTCTTAATACTGGTTTTTAATAACAAGTATTGGTATTCTTTAAGTGTTTCTATATTTTCTTGTGCATATTTATCTGCTAAAAATTCTAAATTTTGTTCTAATTCTTTTTTATATAACCATGCAAACGGATTAAACCATTGCATAATTACTAATAAATGAACCAAAAACATATCATAAGTATGTAATTGTTTTATATGCACTTTTTCGTGTGCAATAATTTGTGCTAATTCAGTTTTTGTAAACTGATTTTTATTATAAACAATATAGTTAAAAACAGAAAATGGGGATATAGATTTTATAGTTTCTGCAAAGGTTATTTTCCCGTTTTTAAACTTGTTACTTTGATAAATTAGTTTGTATAATGAAACTATTTCAAGGATAAATTTAATACTAAAAAAAGCAAAACCGACAAAATAGATGCTAGTAAAGAGATTGAACCAATTAAAAGGTTTTTCCAAATTAGACACTATAGTTTCTGTAAATATTTCGGTTTCAAGGTTTGCAGTTTCTATTATTTCTGGCACATAAGAAACTATTTGTGTTACCTCAATATAAATTGGTATTATTAGTAAAGGTAAAATTACGGTTACAAGTAAGCCAATAATAAAATAAAGTCTAATAGATTTGAAAAAAGTTTCTTTTTGCAGAAATATTTTATAAAAGGAATAAATAATCCCTATTAATAAAGCTGATTTTAATATAAACTCCATAATTTTAGTCTTTAGTCTTAGTTTCAATTAATTTAATAATTTCTTTTAATTCATCTACGCTAATTTTTTCTTCCTTAGCGAAGAAAGAAACTACATTTTTATACGAATCTTCAAAATAGTTATTTACCGTTTTTTGCATAAAATTTTTTCGATAATCTTCTTTTTTTATTGCTGGTAAATATTGATGTGTATTGCCTAAAACAACATGTTTGACAAAACCTTTTTCTTCCATCTTTCTAATAACCGTAGAAACTGTATTGTAATGTGGTTTAGGTTCTGGTAATTCGGCAACAACTTCTTTTACAAATGCTTTTTTAAGTTGCCATAAAACTTGCATTATTTCTTCTTCTTTTGTTGTTAGTTTTTCCATTTTTGTTTATTTAATCGCAAAGAGCGCAAAGTTTTACGCAAAGTTCGCTAAGATGTTGATATTATGTTTTGTTGTAAATTACATAAAGCATATTGTCGTTTAAAACAAAAACCCTTAAGAAATTAATGTAAACTCCAAAAGGGTTTTATCCGTTTACTTTGCAAACCTATAACTATTTTTATAGTTACGCAACTATTTTTGTAGTTTAGTGAAATTTTAACATTAGTTTTTCTGTAATATAACTTGATTTATCATTTAAAAATTAGTTTATATTTGCACCGAATAGAAAAAAAAAGGATGAGCATTTTTTATATTATAGCAGGGTTTTTATTATTAGTAGTTGGTGGCGATTTTTTGGTAAAATCATCTGTCGGTTTGTCATTTAAATTAAAATTATCTAAATTAATAATAGGTATGACGGTTGTGTCTTTTGCAACTTCGGCACCAGAATTATTAGTTAGTTTAAATGCGGCATTAAATGGTTCAGCAGATTTGGCATTGGGTAATGTTATTGGTTCTAATATTGCAAATATTGCTATGGTTTTAGGTATAACTGCCATGATAACACCAATAATTGTAGATAAAAGTTTTTTTAAATTAAATTGGCCAGGAATGCTTTTCTTTTCTGTATTACTATATGTCTTTTTAATAAATGACGGAATGTTAAGCAGACTAGAAGGTGCAATTTTATTAATTGCTTTAATTGTATTTATAATTTATATGATTTGGGATGCAAGAAAATCAAAAGAAATAACAGACTTAGATGATGAAATTGATGGTAATTTAGAAAAAGTAGGTTATGGCAAAATAGTAATTTGGTTATTAATAGGTGCAGTAGCACTATATTTTGGTTCTGATTTTTTAGTAAAAGGAGCAACAGAAATAGCAAGTAGTTTAGGTATTAGCGAAGCCGTTATCGGTTTATCAATAGTTGCAATAGGTACAAGTGTGCCAGAATTAGCAGCATCTATTATTGCCGCAGTAAAAGGTGAAAAAGCACTTTCTTTAGGTAATTTAATAGGTTCTAATATTTTTAATATTGGTTCTGTTTTAGGTTTAACTGCAATTATTAGTCCGTTAAAAGTAGATCCTAAAATGTTAAGTAATGATATTTTTTGGATGCTAGGTATTGCAGTAATCTTATTACCTTTAATTTTATTACCAAATAAATATAAAATTTCGAGATATAAAGGTTTGATTTTATTTGCTACTTATATCTTATTTATGTATTTATTATTTGCTGGTAGGTAGTTTTATAGTTGCTCTATGTAAACTAATATAAATCCTATAATACCAATAGTCAAGCAAAAAAAGGAAATGAATTTTGTATCGAACTTACCAAATTCTGTATTTTTTATTTTTTTGAAGAGCCCGATATATTTAAAATCACCAATGGTTCTTAATATAAATAGTATGGGAATAATAGTACCCAAATTCCTAAAGAAATAATAATCTGGTAATTTTATAATATGGAGATTTGTTTTTTCTAGATAATAAAATGCGAAAAGTAATAGTCCAATTGCTACAATTAAGGTTTCTGTCTTTTTTGGTTTTAATACTCTTTTCCTTCTAAATTTGTAGGTAATGCTTTATTAAGAAATTTCTGTCCACCAAAACCCCAATAAAAATGTAGTATGGAAATTTCAATAAAAATAAAAAACAATAAAAAGGAAAGTGCTAATTGCATAAGTTTAATTTCTAAATCAAAATCTAATATTTGTTGCAGTATTGTTGCACTACTAAAAACAAGAAAGTCTCTACATTACTGTAAAGACTTTATTAACTTGCTCCTCCTCAAAGACTCGAACTTTGGACCCTCTGATTAACAGTCAGATGCTCTAACCAACTGAGCTAAGGAGGAATGTAAAACAACTATATGTTGTTTTGCGAGTGCAAATATAAACGTTTTTATTATATGTGCAAACGTTTATTATTTTATTTTTAAATATATTTCATCATATTTTAAAAACAATTCAAAATGAAATAATTACAACTAAAATTAGTCATTTAATTTTAAAACTGCCATGAATGCTTTTTGTGGTATTTCTACATTACCAACCAAACGCATTCTCTTTTTACCTTTCTTTTGCTTCTCTAATAGTTTTCTTTTTCTAGAAATATCACCACCATAACATTTTGCAGTAACATCTTTACGTAAAGCTTTAATGGTTTCACGGGCAATTATTTTTGCTCCAATTGCTGCCTGAATAGGTATGTCAAATTGTTGACGTGGTATTAACTGACGTAATTTTTCGCACATTTTTCTGCCTATATATTGTGCATTTTCTGCGTGAATTAATGCCGACAAAGCATCTACACTATTGCCATTAAGCAAAATATCTAATTTTACTAATTTTGATGCTCTCATGCCTATTGGCGAATAATCAAAAGAAGCATAACCTTTAGAAACTGTTTTTAAACGATCGTAAAAATCAAAAACTATTTCTGCTAAAGGCATGTCAAAAGTTAATTCAACTCGTTCTGTAGTTAAATAAGTTTGATTAGTAATTAAACCACGTTTTTCAATACACAAACTCATTACCTGACCAACAAAATCTGATTTTGTAATAATACTTGCTTTAATAAAAGGTTCTTCTACACGTTCTAAACCAGAAGGATCTGGTAGATCACTTGGGTTATTAACTAAAATAGGAATATCTGGGTTTTTACGGGTAAACGCGTGATACGAAACATTTGGCACAGTAGTGATAACTGTCATACCAAATTCACGTTCTAAACGTTCTTGGATAATTTCCATATGTAGCATTCCTAAAAAACCACATCTAAAACCAAAACCTAAGGCAGCAGAACTTTCTGGTTGCCAAACCAATGAAGCATCGTTAAGTTGTAATTTTTCCATGGAATTTCGCAACTCTTCAAAATCTTCTGTATCTACAGGATAAATACCTGCAAAAACCATTGGTTTAACATCTTCAAAACCATCAATTTTAGTGGTTGTTGGGTTTGCTGCATCGGTAATTGTATCACCAACTTTTACTTCTCTAGCATCTTTAATTCCTGTAATTAAATAACCAACATCGCCTGTAGAAATTAATTTTTTAGGAGTTTGCGTTAAATTTAACGTACCGACTTCATCGACAAAATATTCTTTATCGGTTGATAAGAATTTTACTTTTTGTCCTTTTCTTATTTCGCCATTTACAATTTTGAAGTATGTTTCAATACCTCTAAAAGTATTATAGACAGAATCAAAAACTAAGGCTTGTAACGGTGC